>JANRLH010000083.1:0-4636 GCA_033762795.1 Pseudanabaenaceae cyanobacterium bins.68 | reverse complement strand
GTGGATCTGAACAAAGCGATCGTGCAGATTATGGGGGAGGTGGTGGCAAGGTCTGCTCCTAATCGGGCTGAGATCCGCGCAGACCAAGCAGAGTGGTCGATTGAGCAACAACAGATTAAGGCTGAAGGCAATGTGAGCTATGCCCAGGTGGAACGCAATATTCAAGTTCAAGGCAATAACGCGATCGCTGACCTGGCAAATCAGACGGTAAATGTTAGGGGAAATGGCGGAGTGATCACTAAAATCTCGGTGCCCTAATTCATGTACATTCTTTACGGGTTGGATGAGTAATTAATCAAGGGGGCAGGGGGGCGATAAAATCGGGAAAAGTTTAGAGGTTAGCTGCATGAGTACGAATGGGAAGACGGTGATTATTACTGGGGCATCTTCGGGGGTGGGGCTATATACTGCTAAGGCTCTAGCAGAGCGAGGTTGGTATGTGGTGATGGCCTGTCGGGATTTGGGCAAAGCCAAGCAAGCTGCCCAAGATTTAAACATCCCGCCAGAGAACTACCAGGTCTTGAAGCTAGATCTAGCGGATTTTGGCGTAGTACGCCAGTTTGTCAAGGATTTTCAGGCAATGGGGCGATCGCTCGAAGCATTAGTGTGTAATGCAGCAGTATACTTACCCCTCCTAAAGGCTCCCGAGCGCAATCCTGACGGCTATGAGTTGAGTGTGGCGACTAACCATTTGGGGCATTTTTTGTTGTGTGATCTATTGCTGCCTCTTCTCAAAGCTTCGCCCAGTAGCGATCGACGCTTGATTACCTTGGGTACAGTAACCGCCAATTCCAAGGAACTGGGCGGCAAAATCCCGATCCCAGCGCCCGCCGACCTGGGAGACTTAGCAGGCATGGCGGCTGGATTTAAGCCTCCGATCGCCATGATTGACGGTAAAAAATTTAAGCCTGGCAAGGCCTACAAGGATAGCAAGCTCTGCAACATGATCACCAGTCGGGAGATGCATCGCCGCTACCATGGGGATACTGGCATTATTTTTAATAGCCTGTATCCTGGTTGTGTGGCAGATACGCCCCTGTTTCGTAACAGCTATCCCCTATTTCAGAAAGTATTTCCCTGGTTCCAGAAAAATATCACTGGCGGCTATGTCTCCCAAGCCCTGGCAGGGGAACGGGTGGCGCAGGTGGTGGCTGATCCAGAATTTGCCCAGTCGGGAGTCCATTGGAGCTGGGGTAATCGCCAAGCCCCAGGGCGGCAGTCCTTTGTGCAGGAACTTTCGGAAAAAGTTACCGATGATCAGAAGGCAAGCAAAATGTGGGATTTGAGTGCCAAGTTAGTGGGTCTCCGATGATTCAAAGGTTGCCAACCGAGGTAATTAGCCAGATTGCGGCGGCGGAGGTGATTGATTCGGGGGCAGCAGTGGTGCGGGAGTTGGCGGAAAATGCGATCGACGCCCAGGCTACTAGGATAGCGATCGCCGTCACTCCAGATCACTCTATTCAACTAACAGATAACGGTTGGGGCATGGAGTTGGCAGACTTGCAACAGGCTGCCCTCGCCCATAGCACCAGCAAGGTGAGTAGCTTAAGGGATCTGCAACAGCTCAACTCCCTGGGCTTTCGGGGCAATGCCCTGTTTAGCTTGGCTCAACTGGCGAATTTAACTATTACCAGTCGCGCTCAGGATTTGGGCTGGCAAATAGTCTATGACTCCACTGGTATGCCCGCTAGCCCTCCCCGTCAAGTGGCGATCGCTCCTGGCACGAGCGTCAAGGTGGAGGATTTATTTAGCCGCTTTACCCTGCGGCAGCAAAGCCAACCCAGTTGGTCGCAACAGTTGCGGCAAATTCAAATAGCCATTCAAGAGTTAGCGATCGCTCAGCCTCAGATCAGTTGGCAGGCAAAACTCGGGAAGCAAAGTCTGGAAATTTATGCAGGGCAAGTCAGCCAGGTGCTAACCCAGGTGATTCCAGGGCTAAATGAACAAGATCTGGGCACAGCAGAGCAACCTAACCTCCAGATCACCTGTAGTTTAAGCGATCGCTTCAGTCGAGTCCGCCCCGATTGGATCAAAGTTGTGCTCAACGGTCGGGTAATAGATCTGCCTGAGCTTAACCAAGTTATCCTCCAGCGCTATAGTCAGATGCTGCCCCGCCAGCGCTATCCCGTCTGTGTGGTGAGCTTGAACCTGCCGCCTGAGCAAGTGGACTGGCACCGCCAACCCCACAAGCGACAAGTGTATGTGCAGAATCTAGGCGATTGGCAAGCCAAACTCGATCAATTGATCTTGCAAGTGCAGCGATCGCCCTTGACTAGCAACCCGATCGCTAAAATTACCAAGCTCCCCACCCTGGCTGAGCCAACCCTAGAGTATGCTCCCCTGCTCAAAGCGATCGCCCAAGTCCAAGCCACCTATATTTTGGCTGAGCACAGTGGTGGCATTTACCTGGTAGAGCAGCATGTTGCCCATGAACGGGTGTTGTTTGAGCAGATCGAGCAGCAATGGCAGATGGTCACGTTAGATTCACCGGTATTAATTGAACTGACTACCCTAGAGCGCGATCGCTTGGATAGCTGGGGCTTCAGGATCGAACCTTTTGGCAAACAGAACTGGCTGCTTAGAACTGTTCCCCAAATTTTGCAAGCTAGCCCTGATCTGATCCCACTGCTGACCCAACTTGCCCAATCCCCCAGCCTAGAAATCGCCAAAGCTACCGCCGCCTGCAATAGCGCTATCCGCAACGGTACCGCCCTCAGCCTCGAACAGATGCAAAACCTGCTCAACCAGTGGCACAAAACCCAAAACCCGCGCACCTGCCCCCATGGTCGTCCCATCTGTCTATCTTTGGATAATGATCACCTTGCTCGCTTCTTTCGCCGCAACTGGCTGGTGAAGGGCTAATCCTAGGAATCGGCTATACTGAAACCAGGCTCAAACTAAACATCACTATGATCGGCATTCTAGAAGACCAGGTTCAACAAATTGCTCACCGCCTTGGCATCACCAAATTTGATATCTATGGCTCTACAGTAGACGAAACCAGTGCCGAAGTTGACCAGGGCAAGACCAAAAAAGTGAATGCGGCTAATCGAGCTAGTATCACTGTGCGAGTTTGGGGCAAAGACAACCGCGTCGGCATTACCTCCACCACCGATCTAGACCCAGTAGGCTTAGCCCAAGCGCTCGAATCTGCCCAGCAAGCTAGCGCCTTTGGCGTTAAAGAGCACATCCCCGACTTTAGCCCTGCCCTAGCTGAACCACTGGTTGATCTAGGCGATCGCCTGGCAGTGCCTGCACCCGTGAGCCAGGTAATTCAAGTTTTATTGGATGCTGAACAACAGCTCCTCAGTGCTCATCCAGCAATCGTGGGCGTTCCCTACAATGGTCTCTCCCAGCGGCAACTCTCTCGGTTTTACCTCAACAGCCAGGGGGCAAAGCGCCATGAACAATTCTGCTATAGCTCTATTTATCTCTACAGTCGCGCCGAACAGGAGCAGCGCAAACCCCGCAGTGCTGGAGCCTATCGGGTGCATCGTAGTCTCGATCAGCTAGATGTGGCAGGCTGCCTGGCGGAAGTAGTGGACAAGACCATTAGTCATTTGGATTACAGCAAAGTCACTTCTGGTAAATATCGTGTAGTGTTTTCGCCCGAAGCTTTTTTGAGCTTGATCTATGCCTTTTCTAGCCTATTTAATGCCCAAAGTGTGCTGGATAAACAGAGCCTTTCTAGCCCTGAATCGATTGGGGAAGCGATCGCCTCCCCCCTGCTCAATCTAGCGGATTTTGAACTCCATCCTGGCAATATTAGTGGCGTGAGTTTTGACGGCGAAGGCACCCCCGTTGGTCATACCCAGTTAATTTCCCAGGGAGTCTTACAGAGTTTTTTACATAGCTCAGTTACTGCTGCCCGCCTAGGTACAAAGCCGACTGGCAATGGTAGCATCGGCGCTAAAGTATCGGTCAGTCCCAACTTTTTCTGTGTAACCAACAGCAACCCTGAATTAGCTGATCAATATCACCTAGATCAAGCCGAGAACGTGATCTTAATTGATGAACTCCAGGCGCTCCATGCGGGGGTGCAGTCTTTACAAGGCTCTTTCTCCCTGCCCTTTGAAGGCTGGCTCGTAAACGGGACAGAACGCACCAGTATCGAATCTGCCACGATCGCTGGCGATATTCGTCAGGTATTCAGTTCAATTATTCAGGTAGATCAAGCGGTGAAAGTTACCCCTAGTGGCGTTGCTCCCTTGGTGTGGGTAGATGGTCTGTCGGTCACCGCAGGGGAATAGTGGGGGCTAGAGCTAGCTCAATTAAGCGATCGCACAAACTTGCAAATTCTAAGCCACTAGCTGCCCAAAGCTTCGGGTACATACTGGTAGCCGTAAATCCAGGCATGGTATTAATCTCGTTGATCAGTACCGTGCCGCTAGCTGGCAAATAGAAAAAGTCTACCCGTGCTAGTCCGCGACCAGCGATCGCTCTAAATGCCCGTACTGCCAGATCCTGTACAGTTTCGATTACCTCCGAGGGCAGACTAGCAGGAATAATCAACTCCGCCCGCCCAGGGGTATATTTGGTTTCATAGTCATAAAAATCACTCTGAAAAGTAATCTCTCCCACCACCGAGGCTTGAGGTTGATCATTGCCCAATACGGCACATTCAATCTCCCGTGCG
>JANRLH010000082.1:0-2864 GCA_033762795.1 Pseudanabaenaceae cyanobacterium bins.68 | reverse complement strand
CCACAGATCCAAAAGCTCAAAGCGTAAATTCTCTGCGGTTAATACATCCAAGGCTGAGAATGGCTCATCCATGCAGAGCAGTTCTGGTTCCACCGCCAAGGCCCGCGCAAAACCTACCCGTTGGCGCATCCCCCCCGAAAGTTCTTTAGGAAAAGCATTCTCAAACCCATCTAGGCCAATGGCATCAATCATTTTCAGCGCTTTCTGCCTACCTTTAATGGGGTCGGCGCCGATCGCTTTTAAGCCCAATTCCACATTCTCTAATACGGTCAACCAGGGATAGAGCGCAAAACTTTGGAAGACAATCGCTGCCCCAGGATTGAGCCCCAATAGGGGTTGCCCCCGATAGGTAATCTGCCCTTGACTAGGGGAAATCAACCCCGCAATCATCCGCATCAAGGTGGACTTGCCAGAGCCAGAAGGCCCCAACAGGGCGACAATTTCTCCGGTTTTAATCTCCAGATCAATGCTCTCTAGAATCGTGATCTCTTGGCCATTGGGCTGGATATAGGATTTTTTCACCCCCGTCAGCGTAACCAGATTTTCACTCGTTTGGGGCTTGGGATAACTGCTACGACCACGCCCAGCAGAGCTAGAACTATCCTTGAGGGGATCGAGAATGGAAGCGTAAAGGCGGCGGGAAGGAACTGGGGAAATCATCGAGCGCTCTCCTGGCTAACTGAGCTATGGTGATGGTTTGGGCACTTCCTTGGGCATTTCAAGACCAGGTTCGAGATACCTTAATTTGAACTTGAAATGATAGGAATTGTGCAGATGCTGACAAACTCCCCCTAGCCAAGGGGAGATGTGACTCACCCCAGAGCCAGGATTTGGATTTTGCTTGCGAATGTGCTTGTCGGTATAGTTTGCGGTTTTAAGCGCGATCGCTGGTAAGGACTAGAGTCCATGAAGTCAATGGAATGCAACATCACTATTGGTTTAATTGTATTTATGATCACAATAGTGCTGGAGCTATCTTAACTTAGTTTGGGGCTTATACCAAATCACTATGGCTAAACTGCGGCACAGAAATCCTTAAAACCCGCATTAAAACCATGGCGGGGCTGCGAACCTTTTGGTCACCGATTAACTTGCAAACTGGAATATCTAACCTCCCGTGAACCACTCTCAGGATCTTGTGCTTGGCGGCACTGTACCAATTCCTCCCCAGGGCCTAGTTTTAGGTGGCAAATTAGCCATCGAGCTAGGTCTAAATAGCCCTATTCCTAGCCAGCGCATTCAGGCTTTGCGCCAGGTAATTCCCCAGTTCGGCATTACCCCTTTGATCTCGGCTTTAAGCGATCGCTCCACTCAAATTCGGTTAGCTGCCCGTCTGATGCTCCAGCAACACCACCCCCACCACCCCGCCCTGGTTAAATATCAAGACTTCTCCAGATTTACCTGCCTTTGCAGCCTCAAGGCTCACCACCAGCCAATTAGCGCTTTAGCGGTTGACCAAGGCCTGTTAGCCAGTTGTGCCATGGATCGAGTAATTAAAATCTGGGATCTAATCGCAGGTGCCAACCACCAGATCTTGCAGGGACATCAGGATCAGGTGAATTGTCTGGTAATTCAGCATGATCACCTATTCAGCGGCAGTCGCGATCGCACGATCAAAGTTTGGGATTTAACTAGGGGCATCAATACCCATACTCTCGCTGGTCATTTAGGCTATGTCAATTCCCTGGCGATTACAGGCAATATTTTGGTTTCTGGTAGCCAAGATTCCACCGTGAAACTCTGGCACTTGCCCAGTAGGGAGAACTATGCCACCATTCGCGCCCACACTAACCTAGTGAATGCGATCGCCCTTAGCCAGGATGGCAGTTTAATTGCTACCTGTACTTACAACACCGCTATTCGGCTGTGGCAAACCGCTACGGGCAAACAAGTCGGCGAATTTATTGGTCATTCAGCGCGAGTCTGGTGCTTTGCCATTACCCCAGACAATCAATACTTAATTAGCGGCAGCCGCGATCGCTTGATTAAGATTTGGCAAATCTCTAGTGGTAAAGAAGTAACTAGATTAGAAGGTCACAAGGGCGATGTTAAAGCTATGGTTTTGAGTCAAGATGGCAAATTTCTCTGCACTAGCAGCTATAAAGAAGTCAAAATTTGGCATCTCCCTACTCAAACCGAAATTACTACGCTCAAAGGTCATCAAGCCGTAATTAACGCGATCGCTCTGGCGGCAGATAGTAGTTTGTTGATCACTGGCAGCGAAGATCATCATATTCAGATCTGGGGAGTAGCCTAGGTGGAATTACCCCAAACAGATTTGATCACCTGGGCTAATTTATTAAGGCTTCACCTGCACCGTTGTCGCTCTAGTTAGCAAAGGGAACAACTCAGCAATTTCTTGGGGAAGCATCCGCAGGCAGCCATGGGAGGTGGCTTGACCTACCGAACTGGGGTCATTAGTACCATGAAACCCCGACCAATCGCGGCCATTTGTCCAAAAGCCAATCCAATGTTTGCCCAGAGGATTAGCGCGATCGCCCCCTGCCACGACATCACCGGTAAATGGGTTTTTCCAAGCTGGATTTTGAATTAACTGCCGCACTCGATAGGTGCCTTTCGGAGTTTCCCAGCCAGCCTTGCCTACTCCCAAGCGAAAAGATTTCCAGACTCTATCACCCTGAAATGCGATTACACGGCGCTGTTGGAGACTGACTTCTAAACGAGTGACTAGATCGGGATTGCTCAAAATCGGAGTAGCGATCGCCCAGGAGATCATAGCTAGACCGAGCAGCCGGGATTTGCCGAGCATATTACCTCAACTAGGCTACAGCCTTGGCCATTTGCGCCAAAATCCGTTGCACAATCTCAAACCCAGTTAAGGTCTGCCACAAAAATATGCCAAT
>JANRLH010000081.1:0-10836 GCA_033762795.1 Pseudanabaenaceae cyanobacterium bins.68 | reverse complement strand
CGATTGAGGCTCAAATTAATCAATGGATTTTAGAATGTCATGGGGCTAGGGTGGCGGTAATGCCGATTGGCGAGGCTAAAGCGAAGGGGGCGATCGCGATGTTTGGCGAAAAATATGGTGAACAGGTGAGAGTAATTGATTTTCCTGGAGTTTCCCTCGAGCTATGTGGCGGCACCCATGTGCAGAATACGGCGGAGATTGGTCTATTTAAAATCATTTCTGAATCTGGGGTGGCCGCCGGGATTAGAAGAATTGAAGGGGTGGCAGGTCAGGCGGTAAATGATTACCTCCAGGTGCGAGACCAGATTACCAAAGAGTTGAGCGATCGCTTTAAGGTGAAGCCCGACCAAATTTTAGAGCGGGTGAATAGTCTGCAAGCTGAATTGAAAAACACCCAGAAACAAGTAGAGAGTCTCAAACAAGCGATCGCCCTGAATTCTGCTGAGCAACTTTTAAGTGGAGCAGAGCAAGTGGGGAAATTTCAGGTCTTAGTAGCTGAACTGCCCGATTTGGAAGCTGATGGTCTAAAAACGGCGGCGGAAATGCTTTTGCGTAAGTTGACCCATGGGGCAGTAGTACTCGGTTCGGCTCCCCAGTCAGATCGGGTTAACCTGGTGGCGGCCTTTAGCGGTGAAGTGAATGCCAAGGGTGTTCAAGCGGGTAAATTAATTGGCGCGATCGCTAAAATTACTGGTGGTGGTGGTGGCGGCAGATCCAATTTTGCCCAAGCTGGTGGCAAAGATGCCAGTAAGTTGGGTGCTGCCCTAGAGCAGGCTGCTCAGGAACTGAAACAAAAACTTTTAATCAACAGCTAGGAAAACCATAAGTCCTGATCTTGCTATTGTGCAACGGGCAAAATAGGTTAGAATCTTGCCGTTCTAGTGGGTTGAATTTATGAAACAGATTAACTTTCTGGTAATTTTTGCGGTGACTATGGCGCTGGCTCTATTTGCCTTGCAAAATCCTAGCACTGCCAAAATTCAAATCTTGCCCAGCTTTGCCCTAGAAACTTCGATCGCAATCGAAATTATTGGCGCGATGGGCATTGGGGCAGTCTTAGCGTGGATATTTAGTGTGTGGTCAGGAGTACAACGGGCAATCGAGCTAGGGAAAAAAGACCAACAGATTAAAACTCTGCAAACTCAGGTAAATGAATTCCATGCCAAAATCGAGGAAAAACAACGGCTGATGACTGCAGGCGCGATTGATGTGGAGGTCGAAGAGAAAACTATCGGATGACCCAAACCATCACCCAAGAGGCGATCGCGCTCTTAATTGACCTAGCCGAGAAAGGAGAAATTGACCCGTGGGATGTGCAAGTAATTGATGTGGTTGATCGATTTTTAGCTAGGCTGATCAGCAGCGATCGCAAGCACCTCTACGAATCGGGTCAGACATTCCTCTATGCTTCAATGTTGGTTTTACTGAAGGCGAATACACTTTCTCAAACGCTCCATGCTCCAGATCCAGTGGAGCCAGAAGCTGCTGAATTCACAGAATCAGCGCCAATTGATTATCTCAACCACATCCGCCGCCGTCCAGTTGCACCCCAGGCTCGCACCATTACCCTGGCGGAACTGATCCATGAGCTAGAGCAAATTTCCCAGTTAGTTGCCCCCATTCGCCCACCCGCCCGCCCCAAGCCCAGTAAGATCTCCAATCGGGCAGCCGCCAAGATGATTAAACAGCTTGCCCACAGTGAGAATCTATCGGAAATGGCGAATTCCCTAGAGCAGTATTTCCAAAATCATCCATTAGAATCAGTAGAAATTCGCCACCTCGGTCAACACTTCAACGATCTGGTGGGAGTTTTCTGGGCATTGTTGCTACTGTCTGCCCAAGGCAAAGTGGAAGTTTACCAAACCGATTTTTATGGGGAGATCACCGTAGTCCCTTGTATATAGCCAGGACTTACGCATTCTGATTTTGGCAGCGTTGACAAAAGGGAGCTTGAGGGCGTAGCCCCACACCCCAATTAGAGTCAGGGTTTTAGACCCAATTTGCGTAAGTCCTAATAGTATTCATAGATTAAATTCTATGATTATCTCTATAGCCATTTAGCTAAATCTTTGTCATAATTATAGATAATTAACTATGATTTTTTAAAACAATATAGGGAAAAGATGATAAATAACTGGTTGGACAGCATCTGGCTGATTCCCTGCTACTCTTTGATTGGTGCGGTTCTATCAATTATCTGGTTTCCTAGCATTACCCGCAAAACAGGGCCGCGTCCCGCAGGTTATATCAACATCTTCATGACTTTGTGCTCGGTGGTGCATGCGTTTATTGCCCTAAGTGCAGTAGAGCAGCCCAAGTTATGGTCATTTAGTTGGCTAAAGGTGGCAGAGCTTAACTTTACCCTTGACCTGCAAGTTTCTGAACTGAATGTGGCAGCGATCGCTTTAATTACCTCGATCAACCTCCTAGCTCAAATCTACGCTGTAGGCTACATGGAAATGGACTGGGGCTGGGGCAGGTTCTTTGCCCTGTTGGCATTCTTTGAATCAGGGATGTGTGCCTTGGTGCTGTGCGACTCCCTATTTTTTAGCTATGTAATCCTGGAAGTCTTGACCCTTGGCACCTATCTGCTGGTGGGGATTTGGTATAACCAATCTCTGGTAGTGACTGGGGCAAGGGATGCCTTTTTGACCAAACGAGTGGGCGACCTCTTACTATTAATTGGCGTGGTGGGGCTGCTGCCCCTGGCAGGAACTTGGAATTTTAGTGAGTTGGCGATCTGGGCGGAAACTACCGAACCTAATTCCTTGGCAATTACCCTGGTGACCTTAGCCCTGATTCTAGGGCCTATGGGTAAATGCGCTCAGTTTCCCTTGCACCTGTGGCTAGATGAAGCGATGGAAGGCCCGCTGCCCAGCACAATTTTGCGTAATTCCGTGGTGGTGGCTACTGGTGCTTGGGTGTTGGTGAAATTGCAGCCGTTGCTAGTGTTGTCAACCCTTACCCAACAGACGGTGATTGTGGTAGGTGCTGCTACTGCTTT
Source organism: Pseudanabaenaceae cyanobacterium bins.68 (assembly GCA_033762795.1). GTDB lineage: Bacteria > Cyanobacteriota > Cyanobacteriia > Pseudanabaenales > Pseudanabaenaceae > JANRLH01. Next base: position 7,832 of record JANRLH010000081.1, on the reverse strand, counting down.
AGGTACTGCCCTGATTTCGATCGCTCAAATTGACGTGAAGCGATCACTTTCCTACCTGACAAGTGCCTTTATGGGCATGATTTTTGTGGCGGTGGGTGTAGGGCAAAACCACAGCGCTTACCTGCTGATCTTCTCCCATGCCCTAGGCATTGCTCTCTTATTTATGGCGATCGGCAGCATTATTTCTAACACGATTACCCAAGATTTAACCCTTTTAGGGGGGCTGTGGAGTCGGCGGCCAGTCACTGGGCTATGTTTTTTGGTGGGGGTAATTGGCTTAATTGGTCTGCCACCTGGGGGTTTCTGGGCGATCGCCGATCTAGTCAGGAATTTACAGCTCCAGCATCCAGCCCTAGCGGGTCTGATTTTAGTGATCAATGGCTTGATTGCCTTTAGTTTAATGCGGGTATTTGGCTTGATTTGGGGCGGCAAGCCCCAGCAGATGACTGACCGCTCAGTGGAACCTCTCTGGTTAATTGTCTTACCAATGACGGTGATGGCGGGTCTGGTACTGCACATCCCTCAAGTTTTAGCTACCTGGGCCATCATTACTGATTGGCAGATTTTGACTAGTGGGGAGGCGGTGCTAGTCTATGGTTCAAGTTTGGTCGGTGTGGGTGCGGCTGCCTACCTCTATCTCAATGCTCAAATTCCTAAGCCAATTCAATTATCTTGGTCGGGATTACAGACTTTCTTCGCCAATGATTTTTATACGCCGCAACTCTACAAACTCACGGTAGTAGGCTTTGTGGATCGAATCTCCCGTGCCATAGATTGGTTTGATCGCTTTTTTGTAGATGGGGTAGGCAATTTATTTGGCTTAGCTACCCTATTGAGTGGTGAAAACCTGCGTTACAGCACCTTTGGTCAATTTCAACTCTATGCCCTCACGATCATGGTGGGGATCGGAATTCTGCTCTTGCTCCTATTCAATCGCCCTATTTAATAATTCCTATGCTTAGTGCTTTAATTTGGTTACCCGTAGTTGGCGCTTTAGCGATCGCGCTTTTGCCTGCTGCCCAAGCGAAACTCACCGCCGCGATCGCTGCCTCCCTGGTCTTGATTCTGGATCTGTTGCTATTGAGACAATTTGATGTTCACGCCTCTGGTTTTCAACTTGCTGAAAATCTAATCTGGTTAGAAAAACTCGGCCTCAACTACAGCCTAGGAATCGATGGCCTATCCTTGCCTCTGGTGGTTTTAAATGGCTTTCTCACTTGGCTAATTATCTGTTTTGGCGATCGCCAGATCAAAGACCGCATTCCCCTCTTTCACATTCTCATGCTGCTGATCCAGGCAGGGGTAAATGGTGCGATTCTCTCCACTAACACTCTTCTATTTGTGCTGTTCTACGAAATTGAACTGATTCCTCTGTATCTATTAATTGCAGTGTGGGGCGGTGCTAAGCGCAGTTATGCTGCCACTAAGTTTTTAATCTTTACAGCAATTTCTGGGGTGCTGATTTTGGTGGGAATTCTGGCTCTGGGATGGCTGGCATCTGGAGGACAGCCAATTTTTGACTATCTAGCACTGCAAAATCTAGATTTACCCATCTCTCTGCAAATCACTCTCCTAATCATTCTCTTGCTGGGCTTTACGATCAAGGCTCCCTTTGTGCCTTTTCACAGTTGGCTGCCCGATGCCTATGTGGAATCCACTACACCTGCGGTGATGATCTTGGGTGGAATCGTAGCTAAACTCGGTACCTATGGGCTATTTCGCTTTTGTGTAGGGCTGTTTCCAGATGCCTGGGCAATTTTTGCTCCCTGGGTAGCAATCTGGGCAGGCTTAGGAATTCTCTATGGTGCAATCGTAGCGATCGCCCAAAAAGACATCAAACGCATGGTTGCCTATAGTTCCATTGGTCACATGAGTTACATTCTCTTGGCGGCGGCGGCGGCTACTCCCTTGAGCATGGTGGGCGGAATTATTCAAATGATCAGCCATGGGCTAGTATTGGCTTTGCTGTTTTATCTAGTGGGCGTAATTGAAGAGAAAGTCGGCACCAGAGAATTAGATGTGTTGAATGGTTTACTCAATCCCATTCGCGGTTTACCCACTACTAGCGCCCTGTTGATTTTGGGCGGCATGGCGAGCGCTGGGATTCCAGGACTAGTGGGATTTATCTCTGAATTTCTGATTTTTCAAGGTAGCTTTAGCAAGTTTCCCATTCCCACAATTTTTTCGATTATTGGCACGGGTTTGACTGCGGTTTATTTTGTGATTCTGCTCAATCGTACCTGCTTTGGCAAGTTAGATAATCACACTGCCTACTATCCCAAAGTTTCAGGTCTAGAACAACTGCCTGCCCTGATCCTAACTGGCTTGATTGTGCTTTTGGGCGTACAACCATCCTGGCTAGTGCGCTGGAGCGAAGTTAGTGCTATCGGGATTTTACCTACCGAAAGCAAAACCTTAAGCGCGGTCTCTCCCTCTCTCTATGCCAAAATAGCAGCAGAGCCACGGAGCCAAAAGTGATGATTGCAGCTACTCAAAACCATCTCACCCCAGCGCAGTATTTAGCTTGGGAAGAACACCAAATCGAAAAGCACGAGTATGTGGCAGGAGAAATTTATGCCATGGCAGGAGCAAGTGAGAATCACGTGATTTTAGCCGATAATTTTTCGGCAATCTTGGTAAACAAATTGCGGGGGAGTAAATGTCGATCTTTCTCCTCCGATATGCGGGTATATATTCCCCACCTGAGCATTTATTACTATCCTGACTTACTGGTTACCTGTGATCAGCGCGATCGCATCAATAGCAATGCCAAAAACTATCCCTGCCTGATCATTGAAGTGCTATCTGAATCTACCGAAGCCCGCGATCGCGGTAGCAAATTCGCCCATTACCAAACGATTGAAACCCTGGATGAGTATGTGCTAATCAGCCAATCTGAACTACGGGTGGAAATCTTTCGCCGCCATGGCAAGTTCTGGCTCCTAGAAACCTATACCACGGGCGATCAGGTGCATCTGCAAACGATTGACCTCACGATCGCGATCGCTGACATTTACGCAGAGGTCTCTTTAAAATAAACCAAGCAAAGTAACTATGCTCACTAGTATTTTTCCCCCCTCTAGTCTCCTTTAGCGAAAGTAACTATGCTCACTAGTATTTTTCCCCCCTCTAGTCTCCTTTAGCCAAAATAACTATGCTCACTAGTATTCTCCCCCCCTCTACCCACCCCTATGCAGAAGTGATCCATCGGCTGGAAGCTGGCGGTTCCATGCTGCCCGATACCCCCGAAAACCTGATGCAGATCATCGGTCTCTATAAGGCCTATGCCGTACCAATGGATTTCTATTGGCGGGATTTACTCTACATTGCCGAACGGATTTTTTTGGAACCCCTACCCGCCTTCAAGTATTTTTTACCCCAGGAATATCTCGATCTAGCCAATCACTATGCTGGCGATCAGGCAGATTTGCGTATTTGGCGTGGTGAAGCCACAGCCCATCCAGAGCTATTGGAATTCATGGCCAAGGGCGAATTGAAGACCAAGCTACCCAAAATCTTCCATCATCTCTACCATGATCGGATCAATATGGAATTCGCCGAAGAATGTATGCGAGCGATGTTCTGGCATCGCAATATGGGGGGCAACCTGGAACCCTATTTAGATTCAGCAGAATACCGCCAAAATTGCGATCGCGCCATTAAGGCCTTCTTTAAATTCAATCCCCTCATGCTCGGTCTTTATCAACTATTTCCAGAGATGTTGATCGAGCAATGCCGCCGCTCTACTATGACTTCAGTTCTAGGTCTATTTTGGGAAGTGATGGCACCGGTGTTCTTTGAAATGTCAGATATATACGATCAGGGTGGATTTAAGGGCGTTCCCGATGCCATGAATTTTCTAGTCAATGGTATCTTCGCGATCGCCGGCAGACCAATCTACCATCGCGTCAACATTCGGGGAGAATGGTTTGATCTAGTGCCCAAATCCCAAGGCTTCACCTGGCTCTACGAAGCCGCCTTCCCCTATGTGGAAGCAGTGTTTTATCGCACTTCTCCCTTTCGCGGCACCAAATCCTACAATGCCCAAGCTAGAGAGATTCCCACCGATCAAAACGACTTCCATTACGGTATTTTATACGCCGATAAATTCCCCGTAGGCTCAGCAGGCATTCCACCTACTCTCTTGCATCAAGATATGTATCACTTTCTGCCTAAATACCTAGTGGAATATTACCAACACCATTGCCGTGGCGAAGACGATATGCTGATTCAACTAGCGGTCAGTTTTCAGCGATCGATGTACAATGTCACCTCTGCTGTGATTCAAGCGGGGCGGGCAGCCTTCCTCTATCCGCTCGATGATTCCAATCCTGCACATTTAATCGCCAACCGCCAATACTTTGAAGGTCAACTCAGCCGCTTCGCCAATCCTCGCTATGGCATGGACAAAGCCGCCAAATTATCCATGATTCAAAACCAAAATTATCGCTAACCTGCCCCACCTAAAAATATGCCTACGATTGTTGACATTGCCGTTAATAACCCAGGATTCTCTACCCTGGTGACCGCCGTTAGCGCCGCCAGCCTGGTAGAAGCCCTGCAAAGCCCTGGCCCTTTTACCGTATTCGCCCCCAATGATGCTGCCTTTGCCAAATTGCCCCCAGGTACGATTACTACCCTAGTGCAAAACATTCCGCAACTCGCGAGGATTCTCACCTTTCATGTGGTGGCAGGCAAATATACTAGGGCGGATCTAGTAGGAATCAAGAGTTTGACTTCCCTAGAGGGCACAGCGATCGATATTACTCTGACAACAGATGGGTTTGAAGTGAATAATGCCACAGTAATTGCGCCAGATATTGAGGCAGATAATGGCGTAATTCATGTAATCGACACGGTGATCCTGATGCGCCCCCACTGGTTCCACCCAATTATGAACTTTCAGGTAAAATAATTCAGGTAAAATAACATGAGTTATTCAACGGGCTAGACAGGACTCTAACCTGTGACCGACCGCTTAGAAGGCGGTTGCTCTATACAACTGAGCTACTAGCCCCAGTAGTTCTAGCATATACCCTGATACCAATTAGGTCAAGATCAACCCTAACTAGCGCTCTGGTAGTCGATAGTTAGCAACAATGCGTTTGGCATATTCTGGTACATGGACTGACAATTTATCAGGATAATGGCGACGAACATACAGATAGTTGCGAATGAAGTGGGAATCTATGGAGAATCGGCCATACTCTAGACCTTGAGGACCAATTTTGTTCACCACAAAGCTAATCAACCAAGCCAACCACATGGGAATCGTGGTAGCGTTGTCATAGGCACTGATGCCTTGCTGTACTGCCTGGCAGCGATCGCCCTTGCTGAAGACTTCCTGCACAGTCAGTTGCTCCTGGACAAGGTTAAGCATTTCTGCCCCTGTTTGATTTCGTACCACAATCCATTGCCAGCCAAAAGGCGCACCCATATAGCCCACTACGAGATCCGCTAGTCCATTCACGTAGTCAAAACAGGTCATGCAAGATGGAGCAAATACATCTTTAAGCTGTTTCGTGTTCAAACCGAAAAATGGTACTAGTTCAGTGGAACCATCCTGATGACGGAAATGCACATTAAAATCCTGCATAAATTCATAATGCACTACAGTTTCAGGCGATCTGCTAGTAGTTTGTAAAAATTTTTCCAGACCTGCCCTGCTCACGTTGTCTACACAGGGAGTACCTAGCACATAGAGCTTCTCTAAACCTAATTGCTGCTCTACGGTGCGTAGGGCTTGGACTTGACACCCGACTCCAATTACTAACAGCCTTTTAAGGTTAGAGGTTTCAATCTGCTCTAAAACCGAAAGATTGGGGGAGAGGGTGGGTTTATTTACACGGGCAGCCAAGATTTCGGCTCTAGTAGTGGCAATTATCGGCTTCGGCGCAAAGCGATCGCTTTCACTATTTTGTACACAAACTACTCCTTCTACCCAGCCCTGTTCTAACATTTGAATCGCAAGGCTAGAGACAATTCCAGTCCACTGGGCCCCAGGAATCGGTTCGGTTTTACGCGCCGCCAGCATTTGTTGATGCACACCAAAGTAAAGTTCGGTGTCGTCCTCTAGGTTGCGATCGCGACCATGGGTTTGCTGCTCTAAATCACCAATATGCTGAGTAATAAAAGCACAAGCTTCCTTAACGTAGTGGATATAGTAGGTGTCACATAGACCACATTCACTGCATAGTTCCTTGGCAGGACGGCGTTTGGTGTTGGGAAGAGCTTTGGCTTTGCGGTGGTCGGTCATGGCACGGATTTAATAGGGTGATCACTTACTTATTCTAGAACTACCAGTTGTCCCAATCATTAGTTCGAGCTTCCCAGTCATCGAGGGGAGGATTCGGTGTTCTTCTCCGTGGCGGATCTATAGGCTTGGAACGGACTTGGGTTTCGCGTACCTGGGTTCGAGGATTTGGTTGCGGCGGCTCAGAGCTACGGGGGCGGGGAATTGGTCTGCTCCAAATGAGGCTGAAACCAAAAGCCGATAAACCGCTTAGCCACACTAACACCAGCCCAGCAGGTAAGGGAACTGACTGCCAGCTCAGAAAATTCAGCCCTATGGGCTGGGGATTTTGGGTAGCAAAAATCGCCACTGCCACCAATAACCACCATAGCCCGAAGAGCAAACTAGTGCGCTTGATCATGATGATTGAGGAAATGACCAAAGTCAGTGGCAAAAGTCCCCTGCATAATTGCGGTTCGCATCCTTTGACTGAAGCGAATTAGTTCAGTGAGGTTATGAATGGCGAGGAGGGTGAAACCTAGAACCTCTTGAGATTTAAAGAGATGATGTAAGTAGGCACGACTAAAGCTTTGGCAGGTATAGCAAGGGCAAGTGGGGTCTATGGGGTCAAAGTCAGTGCGGAACTTGGCATTTTTGATATTCCAGCGCCGAGATTCATTGTCACCTAGTTTTAAGCGATCGCTAGCAGTAGTGGTCAAAACTGCTCCATGGCGGGCAAGACGAGTAGGAATCACACAGTCAAATAGATCAATACCGGCAGCTACAGCCTGAGCCATCTCACGGTGAGTGCCAATCCCCATCAGGTAGCGGGGCTTGTGCTGAGGCAGCAGCGGCGTAGTAGATTGCACAATCTGTTCAATTAGTTCAGGTGGCTCTCCTACGCTTACACCACCAATTGCGTAGCCTACGGCATCAAACTGGACTAATTCCTCAGCCGATCGCTGCCTGAGATCCAGAAATACCCCTCCTTGAACAATCGGAAACAGGGCTTGGGCATCTGGACGCTGGTGAGCTTGAAAACAGCGCTCTAGCCATCTGGTCGTACGTTGGCTGGCGTGGTCGATCATCTCCCTAGTGGCCGGATAGGGAGCGCATTCATCAAAAGCCATGATTACATCAGCACCCAAGCGATTTTGGATTTCAATGGATTTTTCGGGCGATAAATGGATTAGCCTGCCATCTCGCGGTGAGCGAAAGGAGACGCCCTGGTCATTAATTTGGCGAATTTCACTCAAGCTAAACACCTGAAACCCACCTGAATCAGTCAAAATAGGGCCTTGCCAATGCATGAATTTATGCAGACCGCCTGCCATCTCAATCAGGTCCTCCCCTGGTTGAATGTGTAAATGGTAGGTGTTGGCCAAGATCATTTGCGCTTGGCAGGCCTGTAGCTGATCCGGACTAACGGTTTTGACGTTGGCAAGTGTGCCGACCGGCATAAATCGGGGTGTTTGCACACAGCCGTGGGGGGTAGAAAATGTCCCTGCCCTGGCGCTAGTATGCTGGCACTGATGCTCTAAATTAAACCCAAAGGGGGGGAAAGCCAGAACCTTAGCCTCATGAGTAGTAAGATGATTGA
>JANRLH010000080.1:0-5758 GCA_033762795.1 Pseudanabaenaceae cyanobacterium bins.68 | reverse complement strand
CCTATTCCTGTTGATTTTGCAGAGCCAAACGAACCTAGCAATCTAGGGCCAAGTGAGCACATTACCGAAATTCCCAGCCAACTCAGTGAGGATTTGCCCGAGAGTGTTGCTGAACTAAGCCCAGATCTAAGCCTAGATTCAGGTGCAGGATTTGCTCCTGATCTTGAAGAAGTGAGTACAAGTCTAAGCGAAAGTGTTTCTGAAATCGAGGAATTGCCGACCTCTGAACCTGGAGTTGAAGATGCGGCTGATGAGCTAGATATGTTTGAAGCTGAATTAGAGAGTTCACCAATTGCAGGTTTTACCGAAATTCTCACTACTACTCAGCCTGATCCAGAGCTACCGAGCGATTACACTCAAATTATTACTAGCTCTGTACCTGAAGAATTGCCAAGTGACTATACTCAGATTGCCGATAGTAGCCAGCCAGCAGAAGTCCCTGACCAAAAACCAACTCTTGATCAAGCGATTGCTTCTGAGCCGCAGTTTGCCGAAGCAGTTGGCGAAGGTAATCCCTTCGGGAAATTTATCCTTCCTGGAATCATTGCGCTTATAGTGGCAATTGGCGGCATATTTGCCCTCTCACCCAAAAAGTCAGATACTCCGCCGCCGCAAAACACTCAACAGGGCAGGTAGGAGAGCAGATGAATCGCAGTTTATTCCTAGCGACGCTGATTCTAATTACCCTAATGACCTTGGCAGCCTCTTTACCCAGTAATTTCTATAAATCGGATAGCACTCTATTTATGAAAATTACAATTGGCTTCACTGGTCTTGGTCTAGTTGCCCTGGGCTTATATTTTTACATCTGATGCGCTTATCTAAATTACTTAAGCCTGCTGCCATTTTTGTGTTGGTGTTGGGCTTGAGTATTTTTCTAAGTGCTAATTTTTGGTTCACGCTAATTTTGCAGCACGCGATCGCTGCTGAGATTGGTCTACCTGTAACTATTACTGGGCTAGATTTTCGTCCTTGGCAAGGAGTAATCAAGTTTCAGCAGCTACTGTTACAAAACCCGCCTGGCTTTGGTTCGCCTTACCTCCTGGCAGTGCATGGCTTAGATGTCCAACTGCTTCCAGCTAGCCTTAGCAGGGCATCAGTTGAGTTAGAGTACTTTAGCGTGACCGGGTTAGAAATATATTTGGAGCAAGGCTTAAGCTTCAACCTCCTGCCGGTAATTAACCACCTCAGCCAAGACTCTGAACAAGTTCCGATTGGTCAGCCTGAGCAGAAAGAAACTAAAATTAAAGCCAAGCTAGTGGAAGTCCAAGGGGTAAAACTCCATACAATTCTACCGTTTTGGCAGCGATCACTAGATCTAGCCAGACTTGAGCTTAAAGATGTGCAGACTGACCAGGGCGATGGCGTACCAATTAATCAAGTGTTTAGGCAAATTTTATTCAAGCTTTTTCAGCCAGTAATTCAAAAAAATCTCTTAGACTTGCCCAAAACTGCCCTAGTCTATCTCGGTCAAGCGATCGCGAAGTTAGAAAAATAAGCGGTGGTGGTAAAAAGGTAAGGATTTAAGAGGGGGCGCTGCCGACGCTCCCAAACCCCACCCAACTCCCATCCTTACTCGTTTAGAACTACCAAATAACCATTAGGGTAACCTGGGATAGGAACGGAAATCGGGCGATCGCTTCTCCAAAAAAGCCTTTTTACCTTCTTGAGCTTCTTCAGTCATGTAGTAGAGCATAGTAGCATTGCCGGCCAATTCCTGAATACCAGCCTGACCATCACAGTCAGCGTTCATAGCTGCTTTTACACAGCGAATAGCCAGAGGGCTTTTAGCCAGAATCTCTGTTGCCCAAATGATTCCCTCCGCCTCCAAGTCTGCTACTGGCACCACCTTATTGACTAAGCCCATGTCTAAAGCTGCTTGGGCATCATACTGGCGGCAGAGATACCAGATTTCCCGCGCTTTCTTCTGCCCTACTACCCTGGCTAGGTAGGACGCGCCAAAGCCACCATCAAAGCTACCCACCTGGGGGCCAGTCTGCCCAAAAATCGCGTTGTCTGCCGCAATCGTCAGATCACAGATTAAGTGCAGCACATGACCACCACCGATCGCATAGCCTGCTACTAGGGCAATTACAGGGATAGGCAGGGAGCGAATCAGCCTTTGCAGTTCTAGAACATTGAGTAGAGGCACCCCAGTACCAGAAACATAGCCACCATGACCCCGCACCTTCTGATCTCCTCCCGCACAGAAAGCATACTTGCCATCAGCAGCAGGTGACTTGCCAGTGAGCAGCACTACGCCGATATCTAAGTCTTGGCGGGCATCATTAAAAGCCTCAATCATCTCCACCACGGTTTCTGGCCGAAAGGCATTCCGCACTTCAGGACGGTTGATGGTAATTTTGGCTATGCCTTCAGCCTTGTGATAGAGAATATCTTGATAAGTCTTGACCTCTTGCCAAGTTAGCTGGGGTAATGGCATAGAGGTTAGATTTCTGAGTTGCTAGAAGCCTCGTAGAGTGCATCTAGTCGAGCGCGAGCATCATCAATTGTGTAGGCACGCATCACCAAAAGCGGCTCTTGAGAAATATTGCCCTGCTGATCCAAAAGCTCAGGATGCAGAGACTTAACCTTAGCAAGGCGGCGACTGAGATGAGGTGCTGGTTCAGCCTTGGCTAGGGATAACATACTGCGAATCAAGTTAGCAACAGCCAGGATTGAGAGGGCTGTAAAAGCAACTATGTACAGAATTTGAATCATGGTAGAGGTAAAAATATTAGTTAAAAAAGTTAATTAAAAATTAATCAAAGCTAATCCAGGGAGGTGAACACTACTCTGGAGATTGATGGGATTGGCGGTATTGCATCCCCATGACTTGACATTCCATGAGAACTTTGTGCCAAGAGGTGATCGAGGCTACATCTACACCAACTTGTTTTCCACTAACCTGAAAGAGGGCAGAGGCAGCATTGACCTCACCAATTATACTTCTAATCCTTTCAGTAAACTCAGCCTGAGTATCTAGACTCATGAAGCTTAGGCGCTCTTTCTCCAGCAGTTCTAGGGATCTGCCAAACCAGTAGCGAAAATCTTCGAGCAAAGGCTCCAGCAGACTTTGCATTAGTTCAATTTCAGCAGATGAAGAGGGATTGATCATAAACTGATTTGCCAGAATCTTAAGGGATGACTCTAATATAACACTTTGTAACTTTTCTTAACAAAAAATACATCTATTCTATAACTTGACTTGCGGCTTTGATTTGTACTACAGTTAAAAACGCATAAAAAGCGGTCATGGTGGAATGGTAGACACGCTATCTTGAGGTGGTAGTGGCGCAAGCTGTGAGAGTTCAAATCTCTCTGACCGCATAATCTAACTTACACCAGTACTTATACCAGGTAATCTTAGCGGTGGCGATCGCCTATTTAGACTTTAAGATTTAGCCTTTAAGACTGTTTGGGGAAGGGTGATCCTGAAGGTGGTGCGACCTGGGATTGATTCTAATTCAATGGTGCCTTGATGATTTTCAATTACGCGGCGGACAATATCTAAGCCCAGACCACTACCTTCACCTGCTGGCTTGGTGGTAAAAAACGGCTCGAATATTTGAGCTTGTAACTGGATTGGAATACCAGGGCCACTATCAGTAATTTGGATTTGTACTTGCTGGCATAGTTGCTGGGTAAAAATTTCTAGGCTGCCTTGATTAGCCATTGCCTGTAAGGAGTTGTGAATGAGGTTAGTCCAGACCTGGGTGAGTTGGTCTCCGTAGGCGGTTAGGGGAGAGATGTTGGGATCGTAGTGGCGAATTATGGTTACGCCTTGTTTGATTTGGCTTTGGTAGAGGTTGAGCACGGTGTCGATGGTGTGGTGGAGGTCTACGGTGGTGGCTTGCTCTTGAGATTGTTGGTGGCTGTAGGTTTTGAGGGCAAAGACGATTTTGCGGCAGCGTTCGGTAGCGATCGCGATCGTGTCGGTGCTGGCTTTGAGGTTAGCGATCGCGTAGGCTTGGCTGAGGATTTGGCGCTGGGGTGGGGTGGTGGGCAAAAACTGGGCTTGAGCGTCTAGACCAATGGCGATCATTTGGTTGGCAACTTGGTCTGGATTTGGTACTTGGGCAAGTTGGAGTCGCTGGCTGAGACTGCGGCGCTGTTGGCGCTGTTCACGGCTAGATAGGCTGGAGCGATCGCTGAGAGCCGTTTGGCTAAGTGCTAAAAGCTGTTGGAGTTGCGCCTCTGGTTGCTGAGTGGCAAATTGCAATAAATCCAGCAGTTGGGCTTGCCAGAAGTGATCCAGATGACCTACGGCAGAGTTGATTGCCCCTAGGGGGTTGTTGATTTCATGGGCTACGCCGGCTAGGAGTTGACCGAGGAGTGCCATTTTTTCCTGTTTGATTAGTTCGGCTTGGGCAGTTTGCAGGGCAGTGAGCGCTTGAGAGAGTTCTTGAGTACGCTGGTCTACTTGATCTTCGAGGGTGCGGCTATAGTTTTCTAAAACCTGGGCGGCTTGGCGGCGGGTGGTGATGTCGATAAAGGCGGCGATCGCGTAGACTACTTGGTTATCGCTGTCATAGATTGGGTTAGCCCAAACTTGGAGGTAGAGGGCTTGATCGGGGTGGCGCAGTTCCAGATCTTCGACCATGGCAGTCTGACCCTGGAGGGCTGAAAATATGGGAAGTTGAGCGATCGGGTAGGGAGAAGACTGGTCGGCAAGGTGGCAAGGAATCTGGTCAAACAGGTGGGTGAGGTGGGTGGGGAAACTCGGTACCCTGAACATGGTTTGGAGAATTTGGTTGCTGTAATAAATTTTGCCGCTCGGATCACAGACCAAAATTCCGACTGGAACGCTGGCTAAAAACTGAGATAGGCGCAGTCCACTTTCGGAGAGGGCTTCGTTCAACCTTTCCATTAGTTGATTTTGGTTTTGCAAGGTGCTGAAGGAACCACTCAGTTTTTCTGCCATCTGGCGAAAGCTCTGATTCAGTTGGCTGATTTCTTGGGTGCGATCGCTAAGTGGTAGTGTTGGCCATTGTCCTTGGCTGAGTTGCTGGGCAGCTTGGTTGAGTTGGAGAATGGGGTGGCTGAGCCAACGCACGATCCAGATACCGACGATCAGAGCAATTGCCAGGGTCAGGGCACAGAGCAAGAGGGTAATTGAGGTGTTAGTCTGAATTTGCGGCAGGAAATCAGCGGCAGGAACCACTACTACCATTAGCCAATCTAGGCTTTGGCGATCGCCAAAAGGAATAACCTGGAGAAATTGCCTCCCTGTTGGTGTCACAAAACTAAAGGTATGGCGACGGTTGATTTTGCGCCAATCCCCAAACTGCTCTAATAAGAACCTACTGGCAGTTCCCACTAGACTATTGGGACTAGCGATCGCTCTAATCAGCGCATTAGCTTGGGTAATTTGCCCACGACTAGAGATGCTAATCAAGTCACCTTGGCGATTGATCACGAAAGCACTACCAGTCCGCCCCACCTTTAAGCTAATCAAAAACTCTTGCAACTCGCTTAAAAATAGATCACTACCCAAAACTCCCTGTAACTCCCCTTTTCGATCATAAACCGGCTGGATGGCAGTGATCGCCAAGGTTTGGGAAGCAGAATCCACATAGACTGGGCTCCAACTGGGCTGCCCTGTGCGCGAGGCGGATTGATACCAGGGGCGGCGGCGCGGATCAAACTTGGGATCAGTATTGAACAGTTGACTGATTTGGCCATTGAGCCTGACCCGATAGCGACGGTATTGCCAGTTAGTAGCTGCCTGGCGGATGCCAATCGAATAGCCTCCACC
>JANRLH010000079.1:0-9015 GCA_033762795.1 Pseudanabaenaceae cyanobacterium bins.68 | reverse complement strand
ACCTGGGTCAAAGTCATGGGCAATGCCACCAAAAAAGCCACCAGGGTTGGTGTTGCCAGGCTGCACTGCAACTGGTAGCTGACCGCTAGTAAAACTCACACCCGAATTCACAAAAGCCGACTGGTAGGACTGCCGAGCAGTGTTGCCCGCCGAGGAAAAATAAGGTATGCCATTTGCTACTACTTCATCTACCGCTTGAGCGATCGGGCCATCCTGGAAAAATGGCTCCGCCAGATTAAATACGTCATCCACAATTACTGTGGCACCGGCATTGGCTAAATCTAAGATTCCCTGGGCAAAGCCAGCCTGCCCCCCAAAAGCCGTGTGAAAGGCTAAGTTGGCGGCAGGAGCCAGATCATGGATTAGTTGTGCCATCGCCCGCCCTTCGTCGATCAGGGATCCACTAGCCCCATCGTCTAAAATATTAACGGCAGTGGTAAAGCCATTAGGATTGCCAGGCCCCGGCAAGTCCCCATTGCTGACATCTTGAAGGGCAGTTGTGGCTAGATCAGATCTGCGGCCAAAGCTATCAGATAATATCCCTACTGTAGTGCCAATACCTGTGAGTCCCAGATTGTTGCCCATGAGATTGGCTCTTGTTGCCTGATCCCCCTGACTAGTAGTCAGACCCACATTGGTAATCGGGCGATAGGCGGGGTTGAGAAATTGCAAACTGGTAAGACTAGCAGCTTGATCAAGGGCAGCGATCGGCAAAGATCCAGAGATTGTTCGACCCGCGATCGCGAAATTTTGTAAGCCCAGTCTGCTTAAATCACTGAGCAGAGTATTAACACTCCCAGCCGCCACCGCATCAATAATAATTTGACCATTGGGCTTGACCTGGAGGATTTGATTAGCAGTTTGAAATTGATTACCTAATTGATTAGTCAGTGGTCTACCCAAAAAGCTCTGATATTCTTCTTGCAGCAGAATTAAATCGTAGGGAATTTTTGCCATCGGGTTAGCCTCAGTTCAAGCGCAAATTTGCCCTTTAGCTTATACCAAAAAGCATGAGATCTGATAAAGTTGTGCCAATCCTGGGTGTCGGAATCGAACCGACATATCAACGATTATGAGTCGTTTGCTTTACCAGTCAGCCAACCCAGGTAAGCCCGTTAATATTAGCAAAAATTTTGGGGTGGTGATAGTTGAGTTGGTGATGGTAGCACAGAGAAATTTTTGAAAGATGGTTCGAATCAATCCCCCTCCCCCTTTTGATCACCGATCTTGATTACCCATCAGTTTGCAAACTGCAATAATTACCCGAAAGCCGCAGTCTGATTTATAAAGAGTTATAAAAATGGAGTTTCAGGGCATAGTCCTCAATATTTCCTAATTATCTAAGATTAACTTTATAAATCAGAATAGCCTAAGCCAAAGGTTCGGGCATTATTCCAGTATGGTAATTTGACAGTTAAAGTGTTTTCAGCCTTGTAATAATGCCCCCAGATTCTACCCAGCCAGAGAGATTAAATACCGCTTCCCAACCCGATCACATTCGGACTGTAAAGGTACGTCGCCGCGATCGCTACAGCACAATTCTCCTATCTTCAATGTCAGTAATTGCTCTAATCAGCGGGGTGATAGCCTTTTGGTTTGGTCAGGCCACTTTAGAAGGCGTAAGACAAATACCAGCAGATGGCAGGCTGCCTAGGCTGAACGTCAATGACTCTAAGCCTGTTAAAAATATTCAATAAATAATCAGCAGCTAGGCGATGCTCAGTTTTTTCTAGTTAGTTTTTTCTGGTTTGCTGATTGGCTTAGCGTTTAGGTTATGGCAGTCCCGCCACCTATATTTTGCATAGTTAAGACTACAGTTAAGAATTACGCAAACGTGACCTAAAAACCTGGCTCTAAGTGGGGTGTGGGGCTAGCAGCTTTGCCTAGATTCAGTACACGCCCCACTTGCCAGCTAAATTAATCAGACCACTTGCTAGAAACTAGTTCAGCCAGGTCAAGCACCCGTTGGCTATAGCCCCATTCATTGTCATACCAGGAGATCACTTTAACCATGTTATCGCCCAGTACCATAGTTAGAGAGGCATCTACAATGGAGGAGGCTTCGCTACCACGATAGTCAATTGATACTAGGGGTAGCTCGTTATATTCCAGAATGCCTTTCATTTCACCCTCAGCAGCGTTCTTCAGGGCTTGGTTCACCTGTTCAGCGATCGCTGGTTTTTCTACTTCAGCCACAAAGTCTACCACCGAGACATTGGGCGTAGGTACACGGAAGGCCATGCCATTCAGCTTACCTTTTAAACTAGGGATTACCAGAGCAACTGCTTTAGCTGCCCCCGTGGTGGTAGGCACGATGCTAAGGGCAGCAGCACGGGCGCGGCGTAAATCGCGATGGCTAGAATCCAGCAGCCTTTGGTCACCAGTGTAGCTATGGGTGGTGGTCATAAAGCCCTTGACAATCCCAAAGTTATCATTGATCACCTTGGCTACAGGCGCTAAGCAGTTGGTAGTACAGCTAGCATTACTGATTACTTGGTGTTTATGGTGGTCGTAATCATGGTGATTGACCCCAACTACAAAGGTGCCGTCCTCATTTTTGCCAGGTGCAGTAATTAATACTTTTTTTGCGCCAGCTTTGAGGTGCTTTTCACAACCTTCACGGCTGGTAAATACTCCCGTTGCTTCAATAATCAGGTCAACGCCTAAATCTTTCCAAGGCAGGTTTTCGGGGTTGCGATCGGAGGTGGTTTTAATGCGGTGACCATTTACAGTAATGGAATCTTCATCAGCACTGATATCGGCCTTAAAGATGCCCAGCATAGAATCGTAGCGCAACAGGTGCGCATTGGTGGCTGGATCGGAAGTGTCATTGATTGCCACAATTTCCAAACCAGTTTCGGCTCTGCCCGCCCAGCACCTTAAAAAATTTCTCCCGATCCGACCAAAGCCATTAATTGCTACCCTAATCACTGTGTTATTACCCTTTGTCAAAAAAATTGATCACAATGAAATTTATGATACAGAAAAAGGCGATCAGTTCAAAAGTTTCTTGTTGGTGGATCTAACCGCTAAGCTCTGCTGGGGCAAGATTCTCTTCCCACTTGCGCGGGGGGGACTGACGGCGAATATTGCGCCAGATTTTGGTGGCAGCTAAAGCTCCATCGGCTACCGCGATCGCTACTTGATTAATCCCTTTCTTGAGATCACCCAGGGCAAATATGCGCGGGTGAGTAGTCTGACAAAATTCATCTGTAGTGAGGTTTTCGCCATCCCAGGTGAGTTGGGGAATATGCTTGAGATATTGATTGTGGTAAATCGATCCCATATTAATTAGACCAGTAGTAGCAGGAATCGCGCTGCCATCTGTGAATTTGACTCCACTGAGTTGGTGGTTTTCGCCCAGAAATTCAGCGATCGGGGTTTCGATCAAAGGATAGCCATGGTCAGCCAGCTTTTGGCGCATTGCTTGCCCCACCTCAAACTTGCCATGGGTCAAAACCGTGATGTAGGGGGTGAACCAGTTAAGTACAAAGGCAGCTTCAATTTGGGATTCGCGGGCAGGAATCAGGATCGCCTTTTGATCCCACATATCAAAACCATCACAGATCATGCAGACATGGAGGGTATAGCCAGCATAGTCATAGACATTTTGCATATCCTCTAACTCAGGCAAGACATCAATAATCCCAGTAGCTGCGATCAAGTATTTAGCTTTGAACACTGGATAGATGCTGTTAGTTTTGCCCACCTTGACCTTCACTGTAATCAGATCATCTTGATCCTGAACATCTTCCACATAGCCCCTGAGGTAGTCTGCGCCCCAGTGGAGAGCGTGATCAATGCTGTGGGTGAGGATGGTGCGCCCAGGAGTTTCAGGCGAAAGCCCCACATAGTTGCGGAGTTCTTGCATCCAAAAGGAGCGCCCCTTGCCCTTTTCAATTACTAGGCATTTCAGCCCATAGCGTGCCAGATAGATTGCTGCCGATAGCCCGCCAGTACCACCGCCTGCAATGATCGCATCATAGGTCTGCTCGGTGTGCTCAAAAACATTTTTACTCGATAATTTCATGGCTAGGCGGAAATGGAGAACTTGCCTCTATTGTAACTAAAGAATTTGGAGCTAGATCTCCTTGCCATCAGAACTGATAGCTTATGACCCACTTCAGGACTCTAATACTCAATCAGTATCAGGACTTACATATTCTGATTGAGGAAGTGTGGCAAAAATGACCTGAGTTCGACACTTACGAAACACTAGAGCCTCTGTCTAGTCTTGACTTCACCCTTCTCCTCGTAGTGGGAGAAGGGGCTAGGGGATGAGGGGACAAGCTTAAACTGTTTGGCAGTGAACCTTTCATGGCTTTAACTTCTGTCGAACTCATTAATTAAAGCGGGATAAAGACTTGGAAGATTGGTATAAGTCCTACCAGGTGAAAAAGCATAGAGAAATTCCAGGTTTTTAGTGATTATGTATAGATTTTTAGTTAGGATAATGGAGTAGGTTAAATTAAATTGCGGTGAACCACGTTACTCTGCATCAATTAAAAGTGTTTGAGGTGGCTGCCCGTCATCAAAGCTATACGCGGGCGGCGGAAGAGATGTTTTTGACTCAGCCTACAGTGTCGATGCAGATCAAGCAATTGACCAAGATGGTGGGCTTACCCCTATTTGAGCAAGTAGGCAAAAAACTCTACCTCACTCCGGCTGGGGAGAAGCTTTACCACACCTGCCAGCAAGTATTTGGACAGCTAGATCAGTTTGAGATGACCGTGGCTGATCTGAAGGGATTAAAGCAGGGCAGCCTGAAACTGGCAGTGGTAACTACGGCAAAGTATGTGATCCCGCGGCTACTAGGAGTATTTTGTCAGCGCTATCCAGGCATTGAGGTATCCCTGAAGGTGGCTAACCACGATCGCTTGGTGGAGCGCTTGAGTGAAAATCGGGATGACATCTACATCATGAGTCAGTTGCCCCAAATTCCTGAAGTAAACGCGATCGCTTTTCTGGAAAATCCCCTGGTGGTATTGGCCTGTCGGGATCATGCCCTAGCTACACAGCGGCACATCCCCCTGCGACGGTTGGTGCAGGAGCCATTTATCATGCGCGAGACTGGCTCTGGCACGCGCCGATCTATTCAAAAGCTCTTGGATCAGCAGCAATTATCGATTCAGATTAAGATGGAGCTAGCCAGCAATGAGGCGATTAAACAGGCGGTAGCCGGCGGCTTAGGCATTTCGATTCTGTCTCGCCATACAATTAACCTAGAGGGTGCTTTGGGACAGCTCGCAATTTTGGATGTGGAACACTTCCCAATCTTAAACCATTGGTATATCACTACGCTAGCGGGCAAGCAGCTTTCGATTGTGGCGCAGACTTTTTTAGAATACCTCCAACATGAGGGTAAGGCATTAGCCTTGGAAACGATGGATTGGCATGGTGGATAGATCCCAAGTTAATAAAGGATGAGATTATGAGTGGCATTGGTATCCTGACGGCCCAAAAGCGTCAAGAACGGACGGTAGGTCAAATTCATGTTTATGATGGCAAGGGTAAGGGTAAATCTCAAGCCGCCCTGGGAGTGGTGTTGCGATCGCTCGGTCTAGGCATGACTAATCCTACTGAGACCAGAATTTTATTGTTACGGTTTCTCAAAGGGCCAGAGCGTGAATATGCGGAAGATGCGGCGATCGCGGCTTTGCGCCAAGGTTTCCCCCACTTAATCGATCAGGTACGCACGGGGCGAGCCGAGTATTTTGATGCCTCTCAGATCACCGCTTTTGATCGGGCAGAGGCACAAAGGGGCTGGGATGTAGCCAGGGGAGCGATCGCTTCCGGTTTGTATTCGGTAATTGTCTTGGATGAAATTAATCCTGTGCTAGACCTGGGTTTGCTGCCTGTAGAGCAGGTAGTAGCAGATCTTCAGCATAAACCTTCAGCCCTAGAAGTGATTGCTACGGGTCGAGGTGCGCCCCAGGCTTTGATCGATATAGCTGATCTGCATTCCGAAATGCGTCCCCACGAACATCCCAGCGCCCAGAGCTATGGTGTAACTGGAATTGAGATCTATACAGGTGCAGGTAAGGGCAAGAGTACATCTGCGTTAGGGCGATCGCTCAAGGCAATTGGCACCGGCATCAGTCGAGATCAGTCCCATCGAGTTTTGATAATGCAATGGCTGAAGGGGGGAACTGGTTATACGGAAGATGCCGCGATCGCTGCCCTCAAGGCGATCTATCCAGACATGATCGATCATCAGCGCTGTGGACGAGATGCGATCGTTTGGCGGGGTCAACAGCAAGAAATAGATTTAATTGAAGCAGAACGGGGCTGGCAAATTGCCCAGACGGCGATTACTTCTGGGATCTATAAAACCGTAATTTTAGATGAACTAAACCCCACGGTAGATCTAGATCTTTTGCCTGTAGAGCCTATTTGTCAAACCCTACTGCGTAAGTCCCGTGATACCGAGGTGATCATCACTGGTCGCTGTCTGCATCAACCTGCCTATTTTGACCTTGCTACGGTGCATTCCGAGATGGTCTGCCACAAGCACTATGCCGAAAAAGGGGTAGATCTAAAGCGGGGCGTAGATTTTTAGGTGCTAGCCCCTAAATTTATCGTAAAGATGTTGCGATTGCAGCCACCGATAAATTCATAATCAAATTGATCTACCCCATCTAGAGCGAGAAACACCCCTAGCCCCCCAATCTGACGCTCTTGCAGAGGTAGATCTAGACAATCTGGCTCTTGGTGACAGGTGGGATCGTAGGGGATGGCTCGATCCTCTAGGCTGATTGTTAGACGCTGTGGAGAAATCTCAGCCTTGATGGTGATGTCTCCCTCTAGCCCTGCTTCGTCATAGCCATGCATAACAATATTGGTCGCCACCTCATCGATCGCTAAACGCAATTTATAGCCGGCTTTTTTATCCAAACCTGCTGCACTGGCTGCAGCCAACACATATTGGGCGATCGCCGATAAAGAATCGAGTTTCCCTGATACAACTAAAGGCTCCACATTCACCTCTGGCTATTCAGTGTATTCAGCTTGAACAATCACGCTGTGATGGAAGCCAGTCTTTTCAATCGTGTCTAGCACCATTTCTTGCGCCCCCACCACATAGAGGTCGATGTGAGTTAGCTTTTGCTTGGCAAAGATCAAGACGCGCAAGCCCGCACTCGCCATGTAGTCGAGGCCTTGCATCAACAGCACTAGGCGCTTCAATCCATCTACTGGCAACTTCTCAATCTCTTCTTTAAACATTTGGGCGCTGCTACCATCTAGATCTCCCACGAGGGAAATTTTAGCCACATCACCTTGAACTTCAGAACTTACCGTAAATGCCATGATTAATATTCCTTGATCTAGACTTCCAAAAATTAACTTATTTACTGCTCAAAATCAACCGCCAGAAACTGTTTGCCAGGTTATTTGCCCACCAAAATTAATACTGAGCGATCGCCCAATAAAATTCCCTGTTGATTATCTAATCTGGGCTCAGTGCCAGGGCTGAAGCAAGAATTAGCCTCATCGCCAGTATTTGCAAACACATACCACTCCATGCTAGGGGGCAAACCAGGCAACTCAAACCACAGCGCTTGCCAATGGGTATTAGCTGCCACGTAGATATAGTTATCTGGGTGATCTTTAGCGTGCTTGCCACACAGCAAAAAGGCTAACACTCGATTCTGTTCCGACCAGTCCGCTTGCCAAGCTTTAGTGCCATGCCAAGAAATATCCGCATAACCACTGCCCACATAGTCATAGTTACGGAAGTGGGCGCGATGGCGCAAAACTGGATGGGCTAAACGAAAGGCGATCGCTTGCTTAGCAAAGTTAAAAATATCACTGTGCTTTTCCTTCAGATTCCAATCTAGCCAATTCAAATTATTGTCATGGCAATAGGTATTGTTGTTGCCGTATTGGGTGCGCCCCATTTCATCGCCCATCAAAATCATCGGCACCCCTTGACTAACCATCAATAGAGCGATCGCATTCTTGATTTGGCGGCGGCGCAGGGCATTGATGCCCCAATCATCGGTTTCCCCTTCCCAACCACAGTTCCAACTATCATTGTCATTGCTGCCATCGTTACCGTTTTCACCATTGGCTTCATTGTGCTTATAGTTGTAAGACACCAAATCCATCAAGGTAAAACCATCATGGGCAGTAATAAAGTTAATGGAAGTGGCGGGCGATCGCCCTGAACTCGCATAGAGATCGGGTGAACCTTGCAGCCTTTGCGCCATTTCCCCTGCTGTCCCAGCTTCTCCTTTCAAGAACTTGCGAATGCAGTCCCGATATTTGCCATTCCATTCTGCCCAGCGGCCATAGGCAGGGAAAGAACCTACCTGATAGAGCCCGCCGGCATCCCAAGCCTCGGCGATTAACTTACAGCGAGCCAAAATTGGATCGAAAGCCAATTGTTCCAATAGAGGCGGATTCGCCAAGGGATAGCCCCAGGGATCACGACCTAGAATGGAAGCTAAATCAAACCTAAAACCATCGATGTGATATTCCGATGCCCAGTAACGCAGGCAGTCTAGCACCATGTTCCGTACTACAGGGTTATTGCAATTTAGGGTATTCCCGCAACCGCTAAAGTTGAAGAAATAGCCTTCAGGCGTAAGCATGTAGTAGGTTTTGTTATCCAATCCCCTAAAGGAAATCGTAGGGCCATACTCATTGCCTTCAGCAGTGTGATTGAACACCACATCTAGAATCACTTCGATTCCATTTTTGTGCAGTTCCTTGACTAGGCTTTTCACCTCATCAATCTGCATGCCCATTTTGCCAGTGGCGGCATAGCCTGCCTTGGGAGCAAAGAAGCCCACGGTGCTGTAACCCCAGTAGTTATACAAAGTCTCCCCAGTAATGGGGCTGGTACGACTATTCTCAAATTCATCAAATTCATAAATTGGCATCAATTCCACACAATTTACGCCCAGTTCTTTCAAATAGGGAATCTTCGCTTTGACCCCAGCGAAAGTGCCTTTCCAATTCTCTTTGATCCCAGAACTCTCATGCTTGGTGAAGCTACGCACGTGCATTTCA
>JANRLH010000078.1:0-65903 GCA_033762795.1 Pseudanabaenaceae cyanobacterium bins.68 | reverse complement strand
ATTGATCTCAGCCAGGCAAATTTAAGCAACGGTGATCCAGAAATCTGCAATCTGGCTGCCCTAGGAGATGCTAGGCCAGGAGATCTGGGCTTTTTAGAAAATAGCAAGTTTTTTCACCAGATCAAGACCACCCAAGCCAGTGCCTTGCTGGTGCCAGATCATCTGCAGGTGCAAGAAATTTTGCAACAGCGGCAGATTGCCTATGCGGCGATCGCCCAGCCGCGCCTCTATTTTGCTAGGGCAATAGCCAAGTTTTATCCTCAACCTAGTCCAGATCCTGGTATTCACCCCACCGCCGCGATCGCTGCCGATGTACAGTTGGGGGCAGATGTCTATATTGGCGCTCAAGTAGTGATTGAATCAGGCTGTCAAATCGGCGATCGCGTGCAAATTTATGGCAACGTGACCATCTATCCCCAGGTAACCGTAGGCGCAGGTACAGTCCTCCATGCCAATTGTGTAATCCATCCCCGCACCGTAATTGGCAAAGACTGCGTGATTCATAGCGGTGCAGTTCTGGGATCAGAAGGCTTTGGCTTTGTCCCTACCGCAGAGGGCACCTGGCAAAAAATGCCCCAAGTTGGACGCACCGTATTGGGTGATCGGGTAGAAGTAGGTTGCAATAGCGCCATTGATCGCGGCTCCCTGGGCGATACTAGGATTGGTGACGGGGTAAAAATTGATAACCTGGTGCAAATTGGTCATGGCTGCCAAATCGGTGACAACTCTTTGATGGCTGGTCAAGTGGGAATTGCCGGTGGCGCAGTGCTAGGCAAAAATGTGATTTTAGGTGGACAAGTGGGCGTCAGTAATCACATCACAGTTGGCGATCGCGTGGTTGCAGGTGCACAAACTGGGATTGCTCAAGATGTTGCCCCCGATCAACAGGTCATGGGACATCCCGCGATCGCAGCTAAGACTTTTTTACGGGCATCTGCGATCTTCAAACGCTTGCCAGAGTTATATCGCCAATGGCAACGATAGAGCAGGTTAATTCCCATGGCAATTGCCTGATTTAGCCAGATTTTATCTAGCAAATCTCCCTAGATCTAGTAAGATTAAACCTAGCAGTTTTTTGCCTGCTCAACTACTGCAACCAACATTAAAATGTGAGGAGTAAAGGAGCTTAAACATGGGAATAGTTAGCAACATCAAAAAATTTGTCGGATTTAGTGACGATCCTCTAGCAGAAAATGCCTTTGGCTACGAGTATGGCGAAGGTAGCTCAGACTACCAAGAAGCTCATAGTGAACCCCCTGCTGCCCCAGTTCAGCCAGAGGCTCCCACTCCTACCCATCGAGAACGCTTTGCAGATCGCAGCAACTCAACCGATAAGCCAGAAAGAACCAGCGAGAGAACTAGAGGAAATGAGACTATGAGTAATGTGATTGATATGCGCGGCGCCGCAGGTCAAAAAACCAAGGTTTTGTTGATGGAGCCAGTCACCTTTGAAGAAATGCCTCGTGCTGTATCTGCCCTCAAGGATCGTCAATCAGTGGTGCTCAACCTGACTAGAATGCAACCAGATGTAGCCCAACGCTCTGTTGATTTTGTGGCGGGAGCTACTTACTCCATGGATGGGCATCAGGAACGCATTGGTGACAGCATTTTCTTATTTGCTCCCCCATCGGTGGAAGTAATCACCCAAAGCACCGCCACTGACAGCGACCCAGTATTGGGGGTGAATTCAAGACCACCAGCTAGCTGGGAGGACTCCAGCCCGCGCTTTGCCCAGGCACAGTTCTAGTTTTTATACTCAAGGCTTACGCAGTCTGATTTAGGAATTTTGGTAAAAAGCGAGTTGGAGGGATCTGCCCTTAAGGGGGAGTTGGCCCCACACCCCACCTAGATTCAGATCAGGGTTTTAGATCACGCTTGCGTAAGTCCCAATACCTTGTAGAAGTCCAAGTAGGAGAATAAACCATCGAAGCCTACTCTATTAAACTAGGTGTGATCGGCGGCGGAGTGATGGGTGAAGCCATGATCTCCTGCCTATTGCAAAATCAGGTTTTTCAGCCCCAGGAAATTGCTGTATCTGATCTAAGTGAAAGCCGTCTTGGCACATTAGCGGCAAAATATGGCATTTTGACCTATCTAGCAGACTCAAACTCACCAGTTTGGACAGCAGACACGCTGCTGCTAGCAATCAAGCCCCAGATTTTTCACCAGGAATTTACTTGTCCTTTCCCTAGCGATCGCCCTAGCCCAGGTTTGGTGATTTCGATCATGGCAGGCATTCCGCTCGCCCAACTCCAAGCCGCCTTTCCAACCAGGGCGGTAATTAGAGCCATGCCCAATACCCCTGCTCAAGTTGGCTGTGGAGTAACGGCATTCGCCCTCGGCAGCAATGCCCAACCCGCCCACTGCGCGATCGCTAGCCAAATTTTTGGGGCGGTGGGAGAAGTGGTAGAGGTCAAAGAAGCTCAAATCAATGCCATCACTGGTTTATCTGGCTCAGGACCCGCTTTTATCGCGATCGCGATTGAAGCAATGGCAGATGCAGGGGTAGCAATGGGACTAGCTCGAACAACTGCCCTTCAGCTAGCAATTCAAACAGTTTTAGGCACTGCCACCCTGATCAAGCAAACCGCACTCTCTCCCAGTGCGATCAAAGACCAAGTTGCCAGCCCTGGCGGCACCACGATCGCAGGCATCAGGCAACTAGAGCGTCTAGGTCTGCGGACAGCCTTGATCGAGGCTGTATGTGCCGCTACTGCCCGCGCTGATGAATTAGATCGTTAACCTATCAGAACCCTATGGACTATCGCCAAGCAGGAGTGAATATTGAGGCGGGTTATGAATTTGTCGATTTAATTCGCCGCTATGTAGCCCAAACTAAACGCCCTGGAGTGCTAGGCGATCTAGGTGGCTTTGGTGGTTGGTTTGAGCTACCCGCAGGCTATCGCCAACCCGTCTTGGTTTCTGGTACTGATGGAGTTGGGACTAAGTTAAAAATTGCCCAAATTAGCGATCGCCACGATACGGTGGGCATTGATCTAGTCGCCATGTGTGTGAATGACGTGCTGACTGCGGGAGCAGAGCCGCTGTTTTTTCTGGACTATCTAGCTACTGGTAAATTAGAGCCGGCGCAACTAGCCGAAGTAGTCAAGGGGATCGCAATCGGCTGCCAGCAGGCAGGCTGTGCCTTGATTGGCGGTGAAACGGCGGAAATGCCTGGCTTTTATGGGTCAGGTGAATACGATTTAGCTGGCTTTTGTGTCGGAATTGGGGAAAAATCGGAATTATTAGATGGCACAAAAGTACAAGTGGGCGATCGCTTGGTGGGTTTAGCTAGCAGTGGCATTCACAGCAATGGGTTTAGCCTAGTGCGGCGCATAGTTGCAGCCAGTGGCTTGGGTTGGCATGATCCTGCCCCTTTCGCCCCAGATCAGTCTCTTGGCGATGCCCTCTTAACTCCTACCCAAATCTATGTCCAGCCCGTCCTAGCAGCTTTGCGGGCTAAGCTAGGCATTCACGCCCTGGCTCACATCACGGGTGGGGGCCTGCCTGAAAACCTGCCCCGTTGTTTGAGCAAAGATCAATCTGCCCACATCGATCCCCATAGCTGGCCAGTACCCAGTGTATTTGACTGGTTGGCTAAAACGGGGCAAGTAACCCCAACCGAAATGTTTCGCACCTTTAATATGGGGATCGGCATGGTGGCGGTAGTTGAGCCAAATGCTATTCAGCCTGTTCTAGACTTTTTCCCAGCCCAAGGGATTTCTGCTTGGGCGATCGGCGAAGTGGTAGCAGGGACAGGAACAGTGCTGGGTTTATGAAGATTTACCCTAAAAACCCTCGCACGGGCAAAAGTAGTGGCTATCTCACCAAAATAGGCATGGATAATTATGCTGGTTCCCATGCAGAATCCTATGCAGAATTTGTGCAGCAACTACACCAAACCTAAAGAAAATCCAACTAATCAGCGATCGCCCCTCTACAGCCAACTAAAATTCAACCTAGAGCGTACCTTTTGAGGGCAACTATGGCGCAACTACTCGAAAATCCCTTACGGGTTGGCTTACAGCAAGAAAGAACCCCAGAGCCACTAATTCTAGTCATCTTTGGTGCATCTGGCGACCTCACAGCCCGTAAACTTGTGCCAGCAATCTACCACCTCAAGCAACAGCGCCGCTTGCCCCCAGAACTGGTGATCGTAGGCGTAGCCCGCCGAGACTGGAGTCATGATTACTTTCGTCAACAGATGCGCACAGGCATGGAAGAATATGCCGATGGCATTGGCGCTGAAGAACTATGGGAAGACTTTGCCAGTAGGTTATACTACTGTGCCGCCGACATGGAGAACCTGGATGGTTATCGCCAAATTGATCAACTACTCAGCGAACTTGATCAAAAACATAATACCCGTGGCAACCGTGTATTTTACCTGGCAGTAGCGCCTAAATTTTTCCCCACCGCGATCACGCTGCTTGGAACTGCTGGCATGATTAAAGATCCTGCCAAAACCCGCCTAGTGATTGAAAAACCCTTCGGCCGTGACCTCTCCTCTTGCCAAGAACTCAATGGCGTAGTGCAGAAATGGTGTGGCGAAAGCCAAGTCTACCGCATTGATCACTACCTCGGCAAAGAAACCGTGCAGAATCTGTTGGTGTTGCGGTTTGCCAATGCGATCTTTGAACCCCTGTGGAACCGTCAATTTGTCGATCATATTCAAATCACCGTAGCCGAAACCGTGGGTGTAGAAGATCGGGCAGGCTATTACGAATCCTCCGGCGCTTTGCGGGACATGGTGCAAAACCACCTCATGCAGCTTTTTTGTCTCACCGCCATGGAGCCACCTAATGCCATGGATGCTGACGCGCTCCGCAATGAAAAAGTTAAGGTGATCCAAGCCACTCGCCTAGCCGATCTCAAAAATCTGGAAAAATCGGCAATTCGCGCCCAGTATAGTGCTGGATTGATGCGGGGCAATACCGTAGCTGGCTATCGCCAAGAGCCTAATGTCAACCCTGAATCTACTGTGCCTACCTATGTGGCGATGAAGTTGCTGGTGGACAACTGGCGCTGGCAAGGGGTTCCCTTTTATCTGCGCACTGGTAAACGCATGCCCAAGAAAGTGAGCGAGATTGCGATCCAGTTCCGCGAAGTTCCCTATTCGCTCTTCCAGTCGGCTGCCAAGCAGGCTAGTCCCAACATCCTCGCTCTGCGGATTCAGCCCAATGAGGGGGTAGCCCTGCGATTTGAGGCAAAAATGCCTGGGGCCGATCGCTCCAGATCCGTAGAGATGGATTTTGGCTATGGTAAGACCTTTGGCGTAGCTGGCTCTGATGCCTACGATCGCTTGCTATTAGACTGTATGCTAGGCGATCAAACCCTGTTTACCAGAGGTGATGAAGTGGAAGCCGCTTGGAAAGTGGTGACTCCTGCCCTCAGCCTGTGGGATAGTCCTAGTGACCCCAGCCTAGTGCCCCAATACGAAGCTGGCACCTGGGGCCCTTCTGCTGCCGAGCACCTACTCGATACTAGACAATGGCGGCGGCCATAGTTGCTTTTTCCACCAACATAAAATTCTGGAGTAATACCCATGGCGCAAGTTACATCTGTTCTGCCCTTACAGGCTCCTACCGATGTGTCCGTCTCCCAAGTGGAACAGGAATTAGGCAAAATTTGGCAAAGCTATGGCGAAAATGCTGCCGCTAGAGCCACCACCTTCAACCTCATGATCTATGAGCCGAATAGTGCCGCCGGCGATCGCTTAGTACCTGTAGATGTGATTGCTTCCCAAAGCCCCTGTCGCGTACTTGATTTAATTGCTGCACCTGGAGCAGATGAGGGGATCTCGGCCCAAGTAGCTGCCTACTGCCCGATCCAAAAGAGCCGTAGCACCCTAGTATGCGGTGAGTACATTACGCTCAAAGGCACTAATGAGGCTTTCAATCGCCTGCCCGCCCTGATTTCTGAACTAATTTTGCCCAATATGCCCGTGTTTCTGTGGTGGGCAGATAGTCCCCTCCAGGACAGCGCCATCTTTGAACGGCTAGTAAATTTGAGCGATCGCTTAATTGTAGATTCTTCCCTGTTTGCCCATGCGGAAAGAGATCTGCTGCAACTTAAAGCCATGATCGATCAAGGGGTGCAGATTGCCGATCTCAACTGGCGGCGGCTCGCCCCCTGGCAAGAGCTCAGCGCCCAAGCCTTTGATCCCCCTGATCGCCGTGGGGCTGTATGGGAAATTGATGGGATCACGATTGATTATGAAAAAGGTAACAGCAGCCAAGCATTAATGTTTTTGGGCTGGCTAGCTAGTCGTCTAGGCTGGCAACCTGAAGCGATCAATAGAAAAGGTGGCGACTATGAAATTTGTGAATATACCTTTACTGGTCGGGATCAAAACCTGATCAAAGCTGAACTAGCCGCAATTCCCACTGCCGATTCTGGCTCGGTCAAGGGCGATATGCTGGGGCTGCGCCTCTCTTCTAGTAAGGGCAATATGGATGCTTGCAACGTATTCTGCTCTGAGTCTACCGGCTGTATGCGCATGGAAGCTTCTGGCGGTGCCCAAAACTATCGCATTCATCAGGTGAGTCCTCTGGCCGATCAAGGGGCTGATACCCTCCTATCTCAACAGTTACAGCGCTGGGGTCAAGAGGTCTTATTTGAAGAAAGCCTAGCCTTAACTGCCCAGATCTTGAGCTTGGCTTAAGAAACCACCAATTCTGGCTGCTGCCTCCTCTAAACGAGCGGGGGGATGCACCAGAGCAAACCGCACATAGCCTTCCCCTTGACTACCAAAACCAATCCCAGGGGCAAGGGTAACCCCAGTTTGGGCGACTAGATCCAGGCAGAACTTCAGGGAATTTCCTGGCCAAGATAAGGGCAGTTTTGCCCACAAATACATGGTGGCTAGGGGTGGGTCAATTTGCCAATTTGCTAGTTTATGCAGCGCCGCAATCATGTGATCTCGTCGTTCCCGGTAAGTATGTTGTAATCTAGTGATCTCGCCTGGATAGTTTAGGGCAGCGATCCCCCCTTGCATAATCCCTTGATACTGGTTGAAGTCAATCACCGCTTTCACCTGTTTTAGCCCTTGAATTAGAGCGCGATCGCCCACCGCAAAACCTATCCGAAAACCGCCCATGTTATAGGATTTGGACAAACTAAAAAACTCAATCACCCCTGCTAGGCTGGGCTGGGCCTGGAGTATTGAGGGCGAACTACTGCCATCCAGCACAAAATCCACATAGGGAAAATCATGCACCAATACCAGGTTATGGGCTTGGCAAAACTCCACCGCACTTTTAAAAAAAGCTGGAGTAGCGATCGCTGTAGTTGGATTATGGGGATAGCTGAGAATCATCATCTTTGCCCTGGTCAAAACCTCAAGGGGAATCTCTGCCCATTGGGGTAAAAAACCACATTCTGCTCTGAGCTTCATGCCATAGCACTGCCCCCCGGCCAAACTCACCCCGCCATAGTGGGAAGGATAGCCTGGGTCTTGACAGAGAGCGTAGTCCCCAGGATTCAGCACCACCAAGGGAAAATGGCCTGTGCCTTCTTGAGAGCCAATTAAAGGCAGCACCTCAGTTTCAGGATCAACCCTGATGCCAAACTTGCCCTGCAACCACTGGGCTACTGCCTGGCGAAAGGCTTGGGTCTGGGAAAACAGAGTATAACCATGGGTATGGGGATCTGCTAGGGCGTTGACGATCTCCTGCACCACTAGGTCTGAAGTGGGTAAATCTGAAGACCCCAAAGACAGATCAATCAGCGATTTTCCTGCTTGGCTAGCGGCATACTTGGCCCGATCCATATCCACAAACACATTTTGACTAATTTGCTGAAGGCGATCGGCGAGCATAACCATGGCTAAAATTCAAAAACTAATTAGAGCTAGTGTAACTTTTCTGGCATTGCATATCTGCAAGATGACGGCGGTTGTAGGCAAATCGCCCTGTATGTTTTTTTAAATTTGGTATTGTGCCATATTGCAGTTTGCAAAGTGCCCAAAAGGGCCGCAGGGCGCAGCCCCACACCCCTCATAGTCTATAGTGCAGATTCAGGGAATTGGTACAATAGCCGCGAAATCAGAGAAATAGCTTAAACATCCAATTTTTGAGCTAAGATTTGGGCTAATCTTGGATTCTTCATATGTTCAGCAGCAAAGTCAAACAGGCAAAGACTAAAATCATGGTATTTCCCATGGGGGAGCTATTTTTTGGCACTAGGCTAGAGCAGGTACTGAGGGTAGTTGCCATGCCGAATGTATTCAAAAGCGGTGAGAAATTGTTGGGCATAGCCAACTTTGAAGATCAAGAAGTGGTAGTGGTAGATCTGTATCAAAAGGTATTTGGTCAACCTTTACCCAAAAGGCAGGGATTTTTGTTGATTTTAGGCGGCAAAGCCAACCTGTATGGTCTGACTGTGCCGAATCTACCGATTTTGCGAGAGATCCCGATCGCTGATCTCCACGCCCTACCTGCTAATTATCGCGATCGCGACAGTCTTGGTGTTGCTAGTCATATGTTTCAGATCCCAGAGAAAGAAATACCTCAGACTGTATTTCTGCTCGATACTGACCTGTTGCTAACCATGGTGGATCAAGCAAGCTAGGTTAATGGAATTAGCGATCGCTCAGGCGTAAGTCCTGACATTCTTCAAACTTTGGGCTATTCTCTAAACTGTGAGATTCGAGTGAACGTGAGCAGAATTAATGAAAACATTTCCAGGATTTAATTTGGCGATGGCGGCTAGTCTAGGGCTGGTCTGGTTAAGCCCGCCAATGGCAGAAGCCAAGCCCCAAGACTCTTGGCTATTACTCTATCCTCAGCACCCTCTCCATCGTCAGGCAGTTGAGCGGGCGGGATCTCCTGAACTCAAACCTGAACCAAAGTTGGAGTTACCTGTAGAGCCGACTCAACCAGTTCAAAATGCTGCTACGCCTGCGCCACTATTTATTGAACCAGTGGAGCCGCCTGATCCGAGTCAAAATCAGCGTGGCCCTCGTTATTTTCCTAGCTTTAACGCTGGCTCACCTTCTGGGTTTGGTGCTAACTGGGGGGATGTATTTGGCGGCATTTCTTTTGTGAATCGTTCTAGCCCAGTCGGTAGTCCTACGGATAAGGCAGATGGTTCGATCGCCCTAGGGGCAGGCTTAGGTAATGCCAATGATCTGCTGGGCTTAGAAGTGGTATACAACTTGATTAGTTTGACCCCTTCCCGCTTTGCCAGTAATGGTAGCTTTGATTTTAAGCTGCATCGGGCGCTACCTGGGTTGATGTCGGTGGCAGTAGGCTGGGAAAATGCGGCAAACTATGGCCCTGATGCCGGTGGTACCCCGTCTACGGTCTATGGATCGGTGAGTAAGTTTTTTGTGTTGCAGCCAGATGATCCAGATAATCCAATGCTCCTGGGTTTAACCCTAGGTGCAGGAGGCGGCAGGTTTCGCTCTTTTAATGATCAGACCGCAGGAGTTGGTAGCATAGGAGTATTTGGCAGTGCCGGATTGCAAGTGTTGCCCAACCTGTCGGTGATCACGGACTGGACGGGTCAGAATCTCAATTTAGGGGTTTCCTATGTGCCGTTTGCCCGTATCCCCCTCTATGTTAATGGCGCATTGGTTGATCCCTTGGGAAATACTAGCTTTGGACTCAGATATTCTTTGAGTGTGGGCTTTGGCTTTAATTTTCGCTAGCTGGATTTGACTGCCGAACTCAATCAGTCCAGCAGGGTAAGAAAATAGTCAAAATTTCGGGGTTCTGGCTGTTATAGCTAGCTTTAATGCTGAGTTTGGCATGTAGGCTGCGAAAGAGGGTTTTGGCAATGGAGAGGCTGAGGCTGACGCGACCAGTTTCGGGCTGTAACATCAGCCATTGGCCCAGTTGTTGGAGCGTAGGGGGAGAGTCGCTGGTGGCTGAGAATCTAAGTTTCCAGTAGTTGCCGCTGATTGCGGTATCAAGTTGAATCTGGCTGCCTGGGGGAAGAGTGCGAATCAGGCGGTCGGCAATGCTGTTGAGTAGGAGTTTGAGCAGGTTGGGGTTGGAAGCGATCGCGGGCGCTAGGGGAGCAGCTATGAGATGGAGTCTAAGTTGCTGAGCGAGGGCATTTTTTTGCCAATGGGGCATTAATTCCTGGAGTAGTTGGCAGGTATCAATTTTGGTGATCAGCAGGGGAGAGGTACTGAGGTTGAGGAGGTCAAAAATCAGGCTGAAGCGAGTAATTTGCTGATCACATTCGATTTTGATCTGTTCTAAGCGATCGCGTACTGAGGCTATTAGGTCGGGGCGGCGCAAAACTGATTTTAGTAAAGTGCTGATTGTGGTGAGTGGGGTGTTTACCTCATGGCTGAGGGCGCGCAGCAGATCGGTTTCGGTGATTTCTGGAACCAGCAGTTCAGTGGGCTGTTGCCAAATTTGGCGAGTGAAGGTGGCAAGGGAGGAGTAGTTGAGGTGGGGCTGGGGGAGGGTGGGGGGGGCGTGGAGGTGGGTGAGGGCAGCAGTGAGGGCTTGGTCGTGGCAGGAAAATAGCAGGTATTCAGGCTGTTGCAACAGCAGAATCTGAAAGTCCCTATGGAGATAGACCAAAAAAGTGGGCGGGTCATTCAAATAGATCACTTCTAGCTTGAGGTGATTGAAGTTGGCAAGGCTAATTAGGCAGGATTGCTGGGGGGTGAAGATCCAGAGTTGGCTGAGGGTAGCAAAGTTGAGGTCAAGAATTTGGGGGTTGTGGGTGTACAAAATGCCTTGGCTAAGACGGGAGAGGATGCTAGCGACTGTAGCGATCGCCCGTTGCCAGGTTTGATCACTAGCAGGTAGCCTCTCACAGTGAGGATTGGCAAGCAAGATTTTAGACAGCATTTAGGCCTGTTTCCAGCGCTTAGCCAACTGCCTAGCCTTTAAGGATGCTTCGATGGTCTCTAGCACTCTGGTCATCCCTGTGGTGCTGAGAATTTCATAGCTTTTGTTCAGGCGCTTACAGGCTTCGATCGCGCGCTCAGTCAGGGAATGACTAGCATAACCAGTAACAATTAGAACCAAGTCTGCCCCAGCGATTTGCCCTTCTCCTTGGGTAGCTAGCTGCAGGCCACCCTGTTCACTAAACCATTCGATATAGACATTGGAATCTCGCAGGCGGTTTCTCACTGCAGTTTCTAAGCGATCGTGACCACCAAACACCACGACCTTGCCCTCTAGATCGGTGTAGAGCAGGGGTTTCTTTTCGGAGCGCCGATGCTTGGTGCTAGGTTGCACATCGGGGGCTCGCTCTACCCGTGAACGATTTTCCAGAGCCTTATGGTAAATGAACAAAAGGGTCTGCTCGTGACTGCCGCGCATCTTGGCAACGGGAGTTTGCGTTTCAGTGTATTTATTGATCTGGTGCATGAGGGCATCAACCACTTCTTCGAGTGCATTGATCCCTTTGAGATCTGAGAGGTAACCTTTAATGGCGATCGCAGCATCAGTAGCACTAAAAAAGTCTTCCTGGGCAGCAATCATCTCCAATAGATCCGCCTTTAATTCCTGCCGCCATTGCAGGGTTTGCTGGCTCAGCCGTTCATCTAGTAGTCTTTCTTCTTGGAGAATTAATTGGCGATCGGCCTGTTGGATAGCCCGTTGAGGGGCTTCAGTGATCTGTTGGCGCAGTTCTTTAGCTGTTTGCTCTAGTCTTTGTTTAGTAAGGCTATCTTTGACTCCATCCTGTTCAAATTCAGCGATCGCTTGTTCTACCTGAGTGAGCAGGGGAGTAAGCTGCTCGATAATTTGACGGGTGAGTTCTTGGACTTGTTGTTCACGCTGCTGTTGAATCCGTTTTTGTTCGAGTTCCAGTTTGGCTTGGTGGAGCAGATCCGTGACTGAGGCGGCTAACTCATTTATTTCTTGCATAAAATTTATATTAGGATAGATTGGTCAATTCAGCTTCGGGATATTTAACCGTAACAGATTTAGGCAGTCGATTGGCGGTTAATAGACTGGCAGGGTAAAGTGAAAGCAACTGCCTTGCTTTCCAGACGCATCTACCCAGATTTGACCATAGTGAGCCCGAATGATTTGCTGACAGGTATCTAAGCCAATGCCATAGCCGGCCGCGTGATTATTAGCTTGAATTCGATAGCGATGTTCAAAAATTTTCTCTTTCATCTCGGCTGGAATCCCCACCCCAGTATCAGAGATCATCACTTCTAGCTTTTGGGCAGTGCGGTGTAAAGCAGAGACCGAGATCTTGCCGCCGGCAGGAGTATACTTGATCGCGTTCTCTAAGATATTGATCACTACCTGGCGAATGCGCTCTTCGTCCGCAAAGATGAATGGCAGGTCTGGGGGAATATTGACTTCTAGGCTCAACTGCTTGGCTTCTAACTGATGGTTGAGGGAGAAGTCACTGATTAGGTTTTGCCAGATTTGAGCCAGATTAGTGCGTTGCAGTCGCAGTTCTAGGGAGGCATGGTGAGAGGCCTCTAGAATATCCGCAATCATGCTGTCGGAAATTTTGACCTGGCGGCGGGCATGTTGAAAGAGTTCTTGCCGCTTGGCTGCACTGAGGCGATCGCCGCTAATCTCTACGGTTTCCAGCGCTAGGGAAACGGCGGTGAGCGGATTTCGCAGATCATGCGCCAGCATTGAAATAATCCTATCCTTAAACCGCAGTTGCTCTTCTAATTCTTGCTTGGCTTGATTTAGTTGAAAAATCTGATCACTCAGACGCAATAGCTGGCTAGAAAAGCTGAGGTCAGGGTTGAGGCTAGAGACTTGACTATGAGCAGCGCTCGAGACTTGATGCCGCCAACTATCCCAGTAGTTTTGCAGTTCAGCCATGATGTTTTTGCCCGTGATCGTCTGGCGGGGCAGAGGATTGGTCTTGATCAGGGCAGGGGTCATTACTACCTTGAAGTGCTCTACCAGATCAGGATACTCAGATACATTGATAATTTGTAACTCGGCAGCAACTTTAGCTTGCTCTTTGACCAGGAAGTTAGATAGCTCGTTGGATAGCTCCAGGGCATTGGGGCGATCATCTACGAAGAGTAAAAGCTGTAGCGCAGCATCATCTGAAGTCACGGTCACAGAAATTAAGATGAAAATTTTAAGACCATCTTAACAAGTTTAGCGCTTGCCACCCAATCAATTAACTGGGCTGAGGCTGGGATCAACCAAGAAGTTAGCCCCCCTTGCTTCGGCTCAGTTTAGGACTTACGCAAAGGTGATCTAAAACCCTGGCTTTAAGTGGGGTATGGGGCGTAGCCCACTTGAGGGCTTTGCCCTCAAACTCCCTTTTTACAACAGTTCCCAACTTAGGCTGCGTAAGTCCTGACTTATAAGAAGCTAGGAAAGTCATTATCCTGCTTCATTCCCCAGAGCTAATCTTACAGGGGGCTTAGAGCATTTTAGATTAAAGTTCCTGCTATTTTGATTTAGCCAAAAACTGCTCTAATTCAGTCAGCGCATCCGCATCCAATTTGGTTTGCATCGGACAGAACTTTGGCCCACACATGGAGCAGAATTCTGCTGTTTTATAAATGTCAGCAGGGAGAGTCTCATCGTGATATTCTTTCGCCCGTTCGGGGTCAAGCGATAACTCAAACTGACTATTCCAGTCAAAATTATAGCGAGCCATGGATAGTTGATCATCGCGATCGCGGGCTCCCGGTCGATGGCGAGCAATATCCGCCGCATGGGCAGCAATTTTGTAGGCAATCAAACCATTGCGCACATCTTCAGCGTTGGGCAAACCCAGGTGTTCCTTGGGCGTGACGTAGCAGAGCATAGCGGTGCCGTACCAACCAGCCATCGCTGCCCCAATCGCACTAGTAATGTGATCATAGCCAGGGGCAATATCAGTCACTAAGGGACCTAGCACATAAAAAGGGGCTTCAGAGCATTCTTCCATTTGCTTCCGCACATTGAATTCAATTTGATCCATGGGCACATGACCTGGGCCTTCTACCATCACTTGAATGTCATGCTCCCAAGCCTTGCGAGTTAGTTGCCCCAGGGTTTTAAGCTCTGCAAGTTGAGCGGGATCAGAAGCATCGTGGGTACAGCCAGGACGGAGCGAATCTCCCAGACTAAAAGAGACGTCATATTTTTTAAAGATTTCAATAATCTCATTGAAGTGAGTGTAGAGAGGATTCTGTTTGTGGTGATGTAGCATCCATCTCGCCAAAATACCGCCGCCACGGGAGACAATCCCAGTCAGGCGATCGCGTACTAGGGGTAAATGCTCAATCAAAATCCCCGCATGAATAGTTTGGTAATCTACTCCCTGTTGGGCGTGCTTTTCAATCACCTGCAAGAAATCATCTGCCGTGAGATTCTCCACCCTGCCATGCACAGATTCTAATGCTTGGTAGACTGGCACTGTACCGATTGGCACTGGCGAAGCATTGATAATTGCTGTGCGAATCTGATCGAGATTGCCGCCAGTGGATAAATCCATCACCGTATCTGCGCCATATTTTACTGCTAGTTGGAGCTTGGCAACTTCTTCGGCTAGATCTGAAGTATTGGGGGAGGCTCCGATGTTAGCATTCACCTTACAGCGCGAAGCGATGCCAATCATCATCGGCTCAAGATTGCGGTGATTCTTGTTAGCAGGAATGATTGCTCTACCTCTAGCAACTTCAGCCCGAACTAGTTCTAATGGGAGGTTCTCTCGTGCTGCCACATATTCCATTTCCACAGTGGTGATTCCCTGGCGGGCGCAATGCATTTGAGTGCCGCGAAACTCACCCCGCCGAGATGGCTGCCCAGGGGCTGATAGTCGATCTAAAGCAATAGTCATTTAGTTTTTCCTTCGCATACTGGTTAAACGTCTTTCCTACGCTGGTGTGAGCCAGATTCAGGTTCTAAGGATATATTCTCAGCCTGGTAATCTCCAGGCACTCCTAGCGTTAGTTTTTTATCCTAACATTGCGATCGCGGTTGAAAGCTTAAGTTAAGCTGGCAATCTCAGGACTTACGCAGCCTAAGTTGGGAACTGTTGTAAAAAGGGAGTTTGAGGGCAAACCCCTCAAGTGGGACGTAGCCCCACACCCCAGTTAAAGCCAGGGTTTTAGATCGCATTTGCGTAAGTCCTAAATCTGATCGGGTTGGGGACTGCCTAAATATTTGATTTGGGAAGTGTGGTAAAAAGGGAAGCTGAGCCTAATATTATAGTGGGTATGGGGCCAGTCCAAACCATGTCTATGT
The DNA here is from genome assembly GCA_033762795.1 of Pseudanabaenaceae cyanobacterium bins.68. Taxonomy (GTDB): domain Bacteria; phylum Cyanobacteriota; class Cyanobacteriia; order Pseudanabaenales; family Pseudanabaenaceae; genus JANRLH01. The sequence continues at coordinate 50,760 of JANRLH010000078.1, read as the reverse complement.
TCTGCGGTGGAAAGGCAGTAGAGTTACAAAAAATCATAAACACTATGGTTCAATCTCATTTTAGAAAAGATCAATGATTAGACTACTGCAATGGCATAAATGGCGAGTGTTTTTACAGGTGCTGCCCTTCGGCATTCTATTTTGCCTAATTAAGTATTTCTTTCATCTGCAAGGGTGGGAACCTTGGCAATTTGATGCCTTTACTGGCGCTTTGTTTGGGACTTCTACTTTTGTGGTTTCCCTAGTCTTAAATGGCACTTTAGCAGAATATCGCAGTAGCGAAGGGATTCCCATCTTAATTGTCAGTTGTTTAGAAGAGATTCAGGATTGCAATCGATTATTTGCCAGCATCAATCAATCCTACGATCCGAATAGGTTGCAAAGCAGCCTGAGTCTAGTCGCTCAAAGTATTCTGGGCTGGTTGAAGGGTAAGCAAAGCTTGGAAATGGTTTATAGCTCTCTGGAAGATTTGAATTTAAGCTATCGTAATTTAGCAGAGCAAGGCGGTGCAGTTTGGACAAATCGGTTACAGGTAAAGTTAGGGAATATTCGTCTTTTGGTGCAACAAATTAAAGTGAGTCGAGACACAGATTATCTGGCTCCTGCCTACGTGTTACTGTTGATCTTCCTATCAGGCTCAATTACTGCCCTCCTGTTGATTAGCTCTGAGAGTTTTAGCGAGAACCTCACTGTAGCAGCTTTTATCTTCATCTCTTTCATATATTTGCTGGTATTAATTCGAGATCTAGATAATCCTTTCCAGTATGACGGTAGCTCAACCGTAGATGTGGATTTATCGATTTTAGAATCTGCTTGCGATCGCTTCCTACATCAGCAGACCTAGGAGGCGTTGCTCAATACCGCCCCTGTGTTTTAATGGCTCCCTTCACTTCATTCTGTCCCAGCCAATCCCATGCCTACTCTTTAAGGCGGTAGTGAGTAGTTGCCATAGCATACCAGCATTCCATTCCACAAATTGATCATCCAGGGAAGTGTGGACAAAAAACAGGCATTCTTGGGTGATTTTCGGAGCATGGACTGAATAGGGTTGGGATAGAATGATGTCTCCCTTTTGAAAGATTTGATCTTCAATTTGAATTTCACCATCCAGGATGAGCAAGGTCTCTAGCCCGTGGTGTTGGTGAGCAGGGTAATTAATTCCAGCGGCGCATTGGACTAAATAAGAAACCTGACGCGCTGTTTGATCCCGATGCAGCAGCGCCAACATTACTCCTTTAACCACAGGATGTGGTTCCCAAAGCAGATCCTTAAATCTTTTCGGCATAAATCCCTGGGGCTGAATTTTTTGCAGGACTTTGGCTTTGAGCGATCGCGGCAGAGGCACAGGTGGCGCACTGTAGGCAAGGCAATTCACCCTGTCCAAAACTTCTCGCTGACTATTTAAGGGTAGTTCTGCTTCCAATAGCTGAGCTTCCTGGGGCGTGAGTTCTCCTAGGGCATAGAGACTAATCAGTTCATCTAATAGATTTGGATTCATGGGCTAGAATTACATCTCTGGTAGTAAATGCTTAAGTTTAGCGATCGCTAGGCGAATTCTGGTTTTAATTGTGCCGAGGGGGAGGTTGAGCCGTAAGGCAATCTCGGTGTGGGTCATACCGCCAAAATAGGATAGCTCTAAGACTTGGCGTTGGGGGGCTGGCAGTTGACTGAGGGCGTGCTGTACTCGATCATAGCGATCGCGATAAATCAGTCCTTCATCTAGGGGCTTAGTCACAGTGGGCAACTCTTGGGCAGCTACCTGGTTACGATGGTGTCTCGCTAGTCGCCGCAACCGATCTAGGGCGCGACTACGGGTGAGCATAAACAGCCAAGTATCCACCCGAGACTTTTGGGGGTCATAGCTACTAGCGGTCTTCCATACTTGCAGGAATACGTCAGATACAGCCTCTTCAGATTCTTCTAGAGAATTTAAAATACGGTAAGCAAAGGCAAACAGGACTGGGGCATAGCGATCATAAAGTTGAGCTAGGGCGCTTTGATCCTGCTGCGCAATTTGGTGGATCAGCCTAGCTTCGGTCTGATTAGGCATAGGAGTAGAGCAATTACAGTTGTAGCCTCGCGCTGGCGTGGTTCGGGCAGCCAAATTGGGTCATAAATACCTGCTACTTTTCTAGGCGAAATAGCCAAACCATCAAGCCAATCACGCCTAGCTGAATGGCTAGGTTAGGTAAGGTCTCGGAAACACTGCCCGCTCCAGCGAGGAGTTGCAAGCCAAAAATCAACCCGCCAATTGTACCTGAAGCACCAAACACTAGGTAAATGAACTTGCGTAGACTACGATAGGGAGCATTTGCTTCACGGCGCAGATACTCATATTTTTTTTGATTCATTGCCTATTCTCAACTAAAAAAGGGAGCGATCGCCCCCTCTAAGCTAACAGATTGAGCTAACTACAAGTCAACTCTTTAAAGAATCACCTAAAAATTCATTTCCGCCGCTTGCACCTTCTCATACTGTTTCTTTTTCAAGACCAACAGCACTTGAGTCACAATTACCGAGGCAAAGAAAGCCAGCAACCACTGGATACGGCGTGGATCTTGTAATACCACTTCACCATCCGCCTGACCAAAACCACCTACCACGTTGGGATTATTAGTCAGTGCTTGGCCAGCCTTTACTTGATCTCCCACTGCCACCAATAGCTCTGGGCCTAGGGGAATAGTTTCCTTGACGGTTTCACCAGTTTCAGGCTGAATGGAGACCTCATAACCGCCATAAAACCCTTCATCTTCATTGGCAGCTAGATCTTGAATTTGGCTGACTGTGCCTGCCACTGAAGCGGTGTAATCGGTGTTGTTACTCTTGTTACCAGCAGGATAGACCTGACCGCGACCACGATTACCGCCCACATGCACAGAATATTTAAGAAAATGCACATTCTTGTCCTTAGCAGGATCAGGCGCTAAAACTGGAAAGACAATTTCCTGGTAATCATCCCCAGAAATTGGACCAACTAGGACAATATTTTCTTGGGTTTCGCTGTAGGGTTGGTAATAAATTTCGGCCGTCTTTTCTTTTAATTCTTCAGGAATCCGATCTTCAGGTGCAATCTTAAATCCTTCGGGCAGCACAACTACCGCCCCTACATTCAAGCCGCCCTTGCTGCCATCAGCCAGCACTTGTTGGAGACTATGATCGTAAGGGAGTTTAACTACGGCTTCAAACACCGTATCAGGCTTCACTGCCTGGGGAAGTTCTAGTTGAATTGGCTTTTGAGCTAGGTGGCAGTTGGCACAAACAATTCTGCCAGTGGCTTCGCGCGGATTCTCATAGGCTTGCTGGGCATAGTAGGGATAAGCCTGGGCAGGAGTCGCCAGAATCAGCAGACTAAATAGACCGCTAGTAGCGAAGGCGATCGCGGTGAAAAAAATGGAAGTTATTTGATTAATCATGGGTAAATAGAAATATTTTTGCAGTTGCCAATCTCAGCCCACTCACTAAGCCCACCAGGGAGCTTCGTTGGTGCGGAAGTCTGTCTCTGTCCAAGGAGAGAATTTCACCTTGTCATCTTCGACCGTGACATGGGCTAGGGCAAGAGATAGGGGAGCAGGGCCGCGCACCATCTTGCCTTCGCTGTTATATTGAGAACCATGGCAAGGGCAAATGAACTTGTTCTCTGCTACATTCCAGGGCACTACACAACCTAAGTGGGTGCAAACTGCATTTAAGCCAAAAGTGGCAATCTCTTTGCTGTCAGTAACGACAATGTAGGTAGGATCGCCCTTTAAACCTTGAGCCAGCACATGATCGCCCGCTTGATGGGCAGCTAAAAACTTGGTGACAACCACATCATTGCCTAGCTCGTCTTTGGCTGTGACTCCGCCACCTTTGCCGCCACTGGAGGGGGGAGTAAAGTAACGCACTACGGGGAACAGCGCGCCCAAGACGGTAAGGCCGGCAGAGCTACCCAACACTAGATTCATAAATTGGCGGCGACCCATGCTTGGGACATCGCTGGGAATGGAAGCTTGACTCATAGATATATAGATTCCGTATAAATTGATCTTATGACTGTTTTGACTGACAATGGGCAGAAGCGCCAGCCTAGTCTGATTTTGGCTATTAGTTCCCATAATATCTAGAAATTGAGCCGCTCAGGGAAGTTGAAATGCTACGAAATATTAACGGTTTGCCGCTAGGGTGAGAGAAAAAGCAAGAGCAGAACAGCTTTGGGCGCTAAGATATTGCCCATGCCCTGCTAGGCTCATGTATGGGGTACAGAGCTTCACCCTATCTAAAGCAAAGCTTTCAGATTGCATTTGCGTAAGTTCTCATAGATTTCAATCCGAGCATGCCAACAGTTGTGACTCAAGCACCTAGTTTGAAAACCATTTCCTTAGCTTGCCCAAGTCGGAGGCAGGGTAATAGTGGTTAGTGTCCCGCCTCGCTACCGCATTTGGGGTTTGGTAGGACGGGGGCAGTTTGGTAAGGTATATGTGGCGCGCGATCGCTGGAATCATGAACTGGTCGCCCTCAAACAGTTAGATCAAAAGCTGCCCACCCAGCGTTTTTTGCGGGAGCTACGCTACTTGGTGACCTTGAGCCATGAAAATATTGTGGCTTACTTGGCTCTAGAGCATTACAGTCAGTCACGGTTTTTGGTGATGGAATACTGTGAGGCTGGCACTTTGAGGGATGCGATCGCCCATGGTAATCGATTGAACTATGGTCAGGTACATCAGATCATGACCGATGTGTTGGCAGGGTTAGGGTATATGCATCGGGCGGGGATTGTGCATTGCGATTTGAAGCCCGAGAATATTCTGCTCAAGCTCACAGCCAAAGGCTATGTGGCAAAGATTTCTGATTTTGGTGTAGCTCGGCAATTGGGACAACCCAATCCGGCTGATAGCCAACATTCTGGCTCTCCTGCCTATATGGCTCCCGAACGATTTTATGGCAAGTTTTCAATTCAGTCAGATATTTATGCGCTAGGGGTGATCCTTTACGAATTGCTAGTGGGCGATCGCCCCTTTAGTGGTATGCCCAAAGACCTCATGTATGCTCACCTCAACCAAAGGCTGAAAATTCCAGCAGCAGTGCCAGAGGCGATCGCGGCAATCATCAACTGTGCGCTCCAAAAGCTACCTCATAAGCGATTTGAACATACGGCACAAATGTCCCAGGCTCTAGATCGGGCACTGGGGGAATTTGATCCAGCAACAGTTGGCTCTCTGCACGCTGCTACTACAGTTCCCTTAGCACCTGAATGGCTAGTAGCCAAGGTGGATCTACCCGTAAAGTGGTTGGCAAGCAAAGACGCTGCCTTGTTTTATGGGCAAGGAGAACAGGTTTGGCAATGGAGTGGAAGGCAGCCGCAGCGATTAGCTGATCTGCCAGAAGAGATCTTAGGGTTTATTCAAGTGGCGGAGCATTCCTGGTATTTTGGGCTGGGTCATATTTACAGGCAGATTGACCTAGAGCCACCCCAACTGTTTACCCAAGCACGGGCGGGCTATGGCTGGAGTATGTTAGCTAAGTCCCTAGCAATTTATGATCAGGATCAAATTCAGATTTCCCAGGTGATCACCAAGCATCTGATTACGCTCACTTTGCCCTATCGCCAGGTGAAGGGGATGGTGGGGTTGGATCGCAACCATTGGGCAGTAGTCAGTCAAGAGCCAGCCACAGGTCAGTTTAAGTTGTTGGTGGTAGCACGGCGGGGTCAGGTGGTTTGCAAGCTACCTCTACCAGAAGCGATCGCCCAAATTTGTGCATCGGTGATTCCCAATCAAGTGGTTTTGGTGAGTGCCAATCCTCCCTATAGTCTGTTGATCGTAGACTTACAGCCCTACCGCTTACGCCGTCAGTTGCTTGATTTTAAAGTAGAGCAACTGGTCAGCACCTCTTGGGGCTATTTAGTTACCAGCGCTGACTCAGGTAAACAGAGGGTGAGGCTACTTGATTACTATGGGCAAGAACTCGGTCAAATTGCCGTGCCTAGTCAGGTGACTGCCCTTGCCCCCCTAGGGCAGCAATGGGTAGCGATCGCCTTGGAACGAGAAATTTATGTGGTTGACCTCAAGCAAATTGACATAGATCTAATTTTGTAACCACTTGCACTCCTCAATCTTCCAGAGCGAAGACAGAAAACCATGGCGGGGTTCCTTTATTACGACTTGCAAAAGAATGCGGCACAAAAATCATTAAAACCCAGCGCGGAGTTCTGCGACCCTTTTTGTCACTCATTAACTTGCAAACTTCAATAATTTCGGGGATCTGTGCTTTTTTACCTAAGCCCTGAGTATGATAAATTCAGGACTTACGCAGCCCAAGTTGGGAACTGTTGTGAAAAAGGAGTTTGAGGCCAAAGCCCTCAGGTGGGGCGTAGTCCCACACCCCACTTAAAGCCAGGGTTTCAGATCACCTTTGCGTAAGCCCTAAAATTTAAACCCATGTAAATACAGTCATGACGACAATCACCCAACTCAAGCGCCTAGGTCATGTGGCAATCTGCGTCCAAGACATTCCTCAGTCAGTAGCGTTTTATCAAAACTTGGGCATGGAATTAGCCTGGCAAGATCAAGATTGGGCATACCTCAAAGCCGGCACTGATGGCTTGGCCCTCCTAGGCCCAGATTATGACAAGGCTGGAGCCCATTTTGGGTTTGTGTTTAGCGATCGCGCCGAACTGGAAGCCCATCAGCAGAAACTCCGCGCTGAAGGAGTGCGAGCAGGGGATATTCATGTGCATCGAGATGGTACGGCTTCTTTCTATCTTAAAGATCCAGATCAGAATATTTTAGAGTTTTTATACGAGCCCGCTTAATTTCCGCCTAATTAGGAACTCCATCTCTGGGTGACAGCAAGCGCAGATCTGGTAATTCAATCAAAACTTGCTCTGGTTGCTGAATGGATACTGGCATCATGAGCGAAGTAGGCTGCTCAATCCAGTAGCTAGCTAGGGGCAGGGTCTCTTCTAGATCCTCTAGGGGGCGTGGCACCACTACCAAGTTGTGAAATTCGCCAATCCGTTCTGAAGTTTCCATTCCCACTTCCATTGCCACTGTCACATTTGCCACTGAGCCCCGCACAATCACAGTACATAGCCCTGCTCCAGTGGTGACATAGGCAGCTAGATCCACTTCTGCACATTTCAACATCGCATCCGCCGCCCCTACCACCGCAGGGAATCCTTTGGTTTCCAACAGACCGATCGCTTGGTGACTGAGCTTGCTAGTACCTTCACCTAAGACTTGCCCCAGACGACTGCTAATCGGTAGCACCGCATCCAGATTGGCATAGGGACGAGCAATCACTGAAGTGGAGACCAGGTATAAAAACTGCTCGGCGGCAGCAGTGACGGTTTCGATCGCTAGGCGAACATCAGCAGTATTACCGCGAATAATTGCCGTGCAATGCCCTCCACCTGTTTTTTCATAGCCCATCAAGGCGACTGAGGCAGATTTCAGCATGAGATCGGCAGCCCCCACCACGGTGGCAAAGCTAGTGGTAGAGACCATGCCGAGGGCGCTTTGGCGATCAACTTCAACCTTGCGTTTGGCCATTACTACAATTTAGCTACAGGCTACTGGTGTGCCCTGCTCCTTGGGAGTAGCGAAGGATGTGCCACAGCTACAAGATTTCACCGCGTTGGGGTTGCGAAACCGAAAGCCACCACCGAGTAAGTCCTCAGTGTAATCTAGTTCCATGCCCTGGAGTTGAGCCACAAACTGATCGTTGATCACAATTCTGATCCCGTTGCAGTCATACTCATGATCGTTGGCTTGGAGTTGCTCGGCAAAATCCATGGTGTAAGATAGTCCAGAGCAACCGCCCTGTTTGATGCCAACTACTAGAGGAGAGGTGGTATTACGTTGAATCTGAAGGTTTTTTACCCGCGCGATCGCTGCATCAGTAAGAGTAATCATAGATTTAATTGGAATGATTTACTAGAAGTTTACTTAGTTTTTAATTAGTTTTTAATTAGTGTTTAGTTAGTTTCTGAGTGAGGAGCCGATATCTATTTTTGGTAGTCCCTAACAAGTAAGGATAAAAGTGATCTGGGGGTTTGGGGGCTTCGCCCCCATGTAGGGGCAACGCTCCTACGACCCCTTTTAAATCCTTACATTTTTATCACTACCCTATTTTTTATCACCCTGGGGAAACTAGCAAATGTCCCACAGATTCGGCTGGGGTGTAACACTAGTATTCCAGAATAACTAGAGCTAAACTAGCCAGAGATACCTAGTCTTCTAGGATAACTAGAGCCAAACTAGCCAAAGATACATTAGTGTAGCCAGCTAATTTGACTAGCTTATACACCGGCTTGGTGAGGGGACAGCGATGCACGCCAGTCAAGCGCACGCCAGTATCTAACAGTAGTCCAGTTTTGAAGTGAAAATCACGGTATTTGCGTAGGACTTGAGCCAGGGGAGATTTTTTACAGAACATAATTGTAGATTTTGCTAGTTTGTCTAATTCATCATAGCTTTTTTCCCTGCCATGACCCTAAAATCTAGTCTCTATCAAGCGATCGCGCCAGTCAAACGCGGGCTACAGGCAAGTCCTCAGCAGATTACTGCTATTTTCGCGGCTGTAGTTCGATTAGAAGAGCAAAATCCTCACCCTCAACCCAATCAAGTACCCGACCTGCTCAGTGGCGATTGGCAGCTATTATTTACTACCAGTCAAGGACTCTTGGGATTTGACCGCATTCCTACGGTTAAACTGGGGCAGATCTATCAGTGCATCAGAGCCGATCAGAGCCGAATTTATAATGTGGCAGAGTTAGAGTCTTTAGGTATCCTGAAGGGTCTAGTGAGTGTAACCGCCAGGTTTGAGGTTGTCTCTCCCCAACGGCTAAAAGTCAACTTTGACCGCGCGATCGCTGGTCTGCAACCCCTACTGGGCTATCGAGATGTGGAGCAGTTTATTCAAGTGATTAACTCTGACAAAAGATTAGCTGGCTTAGACCTCAAAATTGGCGATCGCGAGCAGCGTGGCTGGCTAGAAACCACCTATCTCGATCAAGATCTACGCATCGGTCGTGGGAATGCGGGCAGTTTATTTATTCTTCAACGTCAGCGATCGCTGAGCTTTTAGGCTGAACTGTAGGTAACCTGAGCTTAGAAGCAAAACCTGGACTGTGATAAATCCTTTGGGTAGCTTCAATCATTTCGCTCACCCTTTGGCTGGCAGGATGATTGCTACTATTGCTGTGACGATCAATCAAAGGGAAAGCAGCACTAGCGATCGCAATCCCAATCCGATGTCCTAGGGCAAAACTGTGACAGATCGGACGAAAATCTAGCTGAAAACGACTCACTTGCTCAGGCGATAGATCCTGGCAACGCTGTACCGCCATGGTGATCAATATTTGCCGCTGATCAGGATAAATATCGTAGAGCTTAACTACCCAATCGGTCGCGATCGCTGAACTCACAGCAAACAATTCAAACCTGGCAACACCGCCAACCATCACTTCCTGCTCTAAGCGATCGCTTTTGTAGTTGAGCACATCCCAGCGTTGATTGATCAAGGTTTGATCGTAGGGGCCATAGGCAGTTGTAGGAGTGGGCGTGCGTGGATCATACACATAGACATCGGGCAAGCTATCGGCCTGAGGCGGAAAAATCTCAAGTTTTGCTTGGGAGTGGAGATAGAGATCAGAAAATGGGCGACCATCTTGCTCGTGATCAGATAACTGGGTCAAACTAAGGCTAATCCAATTGTTTCTACCAGTGCAAAAGAATTGTTGCAATGGGGTAGCAATGCCATTTTCAATCCCTTTAAGCCAATAGTTAAACCAATCTACTTGGAGTTGATCCACTTGAGGATTCGCGAACTCGCCAAAGTCTAGCTCTCCCACCCTAGCTCTCCAGGGCAGATGCTGCCAAGGCCCAATATATAATTTTTGCGGCTGTGGAGTTTGCTGTGAGGTGACCTGGTAGGCAGACCAAGTGCCGCCAATGAAAGGATCTGCCCAGCCACCAATGTGCAAAGCTGGTAAGTCGTAGTTGCCTATGCGCGCCAAGGGCTGGAGAGCTTGCCAGTAGGCGTGATCAGCTTGATCGTGTGCCAGCCAATCCCCAAAAAATTCTGCCAATGGTAACTGGAAGTTACCTAAAGGTAGGGCAGTTAGGTAGGGGGACAGGTTTTGCTGAGCCGTGAATAATTGGGTAGCCAGGGGTTCCTGTTGCTGAAACTGGGCCTGGTGTTGCGATAGTTGCAATCCCCAGGTGAGGGCAAATTCCCAACCTAGTGCTCCCCCCCAGTAGAGCCAGCCCTCATACAGTTCTAAGCTGGCCATGGCAGGGCAGATAGTGACCAAGCCTGGAGGCTGCATCACTGCGGCCTGGAACTGGGTGATCCCTTGATAAGAAAACCCATACATCCCCACTTTGCCATTACTACCAGGCAGATTGCTACACCATGCCACACTATCATAGCCATCTTCATATTCAGCCCGAAAGGGATAGAACTCGCCCGCCGATTTACCACAGCCGCGCACATCCTGAACTACGACAATAAAGCCCTGGTGAGCATACCAACTGGGATGAGCATATACCACTGTGGAAGCGATCGCGCGACCATAGGGTAATCGCATTAGTAATACGGGCAGCAGTGTATCCACTCCCTTGGGGCGGTAGATATCAGCAGCAAGTTGTACCCCATCGCGCATAGGAGCTAGCACCTGGCGTTCGACAGTGACATACTGATGAAATGACCTCAAACCCATGGTAATAGAAAGCTATTGGGATTTTCAAAAGAATGGGGTACAGAAATCATTAAAACCAATGGAGAGGCTGTGCCCTGCGACCCTTTTGGTCACCCGTTAATTTGCAATCTAAGTTTAGCAATTAGCCAAGCATCCAGACTTACCTAACTTTCGTATTAAGATTAATATATTCTCGCTCTAAATTCTATGTTTTTGCTTACTCTCCAAGATGTAGAAGTGATTAATTTCGGCAAGCCTTCTGCCACCCTCAGCTACCGTAACAACCGCTACCGCCTAGCTAAGTTTTTTGGCGATCAAAAACAAGCTGCTCTGGCATTTGCAAGGGGATTGATCGATCAACCCCAGGCGCTCTGTGTGGTGCTAGAAGAAACCGAAAAATATAGTGTTTGGAGCATAGATCCCAGTAGTTCTGGGGCAGTTAGCTTAGAGCAGGCAATCATTCAAGGTGGGCTGTTGTTAATGCAACAGGTAAATCGGCAGCTAGATCAGTATCTAAATGCTAAACGGCTGGGCAATTGGCAGCAGGAACTCCAAAAAGCACTCCAAAAGGGGCGGTTGCCCCAGACTGGCTCCCCAGAAGCGATCGCTCAACTCCTGCAAATTAATTCCCAAACCGATTCTCTACCTACCTGGGATGATAGCCATGTGCAGACCCTGCTGGCTGAACTCCATCGCCTACTGTGCAACTATTTGGGCAAAGCCAAGGCAGAAGTTGTGATCGATCAAGCTCTCAGTGGCTTAGGATCTCTTTCCTCCAGCGCAGCCGAACAATTTCAGCAATGGTTGAGCACTACGCCCAAGGGCAAACTCTGGCAACACAATAACGAAGGAAAATGAGTGAGGATACTAGGATGGGTTGTGAGGACAAACAGGTCAGCCTGCTGCCAGCAGATACCTATGATCTGACTGATTTGGCGTTAAGACTAGAGCAACTGTTAGCTCCCCTGGGTGGCATGGCTGCGGTGGTAAAACCTGGCGATCGGGTATTATTGAAGCCCAATCTGCTGACTGGAGCTAGACCAACCAAGGAATGCACAACCCGACCTGAGTTGGTTTATGCGATCGCTAAGCAAGTAATTGCGGTGGGGGGAGTCCCATTTTTGGGTGACAGTCCCGCCTTTGGCACTGCTGCTGGAGTAGCTAAGGCCAACGGTTTAACCACCTATGCCAAAGAATTGGGCATCGAAATCGTAGAATTTCGGAACTGTGCCAGACCTAAAAACTTACCCAACCTCCGCCTTGCTCAAGCAGCCCTAGGAGCAGACGTAGTGATCAACATTCCTAAAGTCAAGTCCCATGTGCAACTCACCCTCACCCTGGGGGTAAAAAATCTATTTGGCTGTGTACCTGGCAAAACCAAAGCCTGGTGGCATATGGAAGCGGGGAAAAATCTGGATCGATTTGCGGATATGCTGGTCGATACTGCCAGGGCGATCGCGCCCCAGCTAACTATCATAGATGGCATTATTGGTCATGAGGGTAATGGTCCTAGCGGCGGCGAGCCAAGGCATTTGGGGCTGTTAGCTGCATCTAGAAATGTGTTTGCCCTAGATGCGGTGATGGCGGAAGTGCTGGGGGTTAAGGCAGAAGATTTACCTACCCTAATGGCTGCCCAAAGACAAGGCCTAGTAGCTCACTATCAACAGGTGGAGATCTTGGGGACAGCGATCGCTGATCTACAGATAGAGGGCTGGCAACTACCCCAAGCACTCATGCCCATAGATTTCGGCTTACCACGGATTATCCGCTCTACTTTCAAGCACTTGTATATTAAATTTCTTAAAGAGCCGATTACTGGCTACATTGCTCCTTGACCAATTAGATAGCTATTTTGATTGCAATTTATCCTGGCAGTTTTGATCCAATTACCTTCGGACATCTAGACGTGATTGCGCGTGCTGCCCAAATGTTTGCACGGGTGATTGTGGCAGTGGCGATCAACCATCAAAAGCAGCCCCTATTTACAGTGGAGCAGAGAATAGCGCAGATTCAAGCTGCTGTAGCTCATCTAGCCAATGTGGAAGTAGATAGCTTTACTGGCCTAACGGTGTCTTATACTCGCCAAAAACAAGCTAAAGTGCTAATTAGGGGGCTGCGGGCTGTCTCTGATTTTGAACTGGAATTACAGATGGCTCATACCAACAAAACCCTGGCGGAAGAGATTGAGACAATTTTTTTGACCACTGCCAAGGAGTACAGTTTTTTGAGTAGTAGTGTGGTGAAGGAAATCGCTCGGTATGGTGCTCCCTGTGAGCATTTGGTACCATCAGGGGTAGCGATCGCTCTGCGGGATTATTTTCACAGAAATTGATCTCCTTGAGCTTGGCAGCAGCTTTCCAACCAAGTCTTGACCCGGGGACTACGCCTATCGCAAGCATCTCTGGTTAGACGATGAAGAGATGCTCGCTTGAGCTTGGCAGCAGCTTTCCAACTAAGTCTTGACCCGGGGACTACGCCTATCGCAAGCATCTCTTAGTGCTGCTACCTTCCGATCCTGACACGGTTCGAGGGTTGCGATCGCATAGATCCGGGCTATGGCTAATCATAGCACTAATTTTTATTCAATCATGCTAGGATTTGGAGCCTGCTAGCTTAACTTGAGGTGTGGTGGTGCCAGAGATAGTCGAGTTAGAAATTAGCGATTTTGCCGAAAACGGCGATGGCATTGGTAGAACCGAGGGTAACTCTGAAGGCTTAGCTGAGGGCTTAGTAGTATTTGTGCCCAATGGGGTACCTGGCGATCGCTTGCAAGTCAAAATCATTCATCAAAAGTCTAATCTGGCGCACGGGGAGATTCTCAAGGTCTTGCGGCCGTCATCTGATCGGGTGCGTCCTAGTTGTATTGTGGCGGACAAATGTGGGGGATGCAGTTGGCAGGCAGTGAGTTATGGGCGGCAAGTGCGGCTGAAACATAATCAAGTCAGTCAAGCCTTGGAACGCCTAGGAGGATTTGAGCCAGAGCTAATCCAGGATACCATGGTGCTAATTCAGGCGGCAGAGCAGGGATTTGGCTATCGCAACAAAGTGTCTTATCCACTTCAAGCTGGTAGAGAGCAGGTGAAGGCGGGCTATTACCAACGGCGCAGCCATCGGCTGATTAACCTCAATCAATGCCCAGTGCAGGATCAGCATTTTGACCGTTTTTTGGCAGAAATTAAGCAAGATCTGCAACGATGGTCAATTTATGAGGAGAAAACCCATCGCGGCGCTTTACGCCATTTATGTTTGCGGCGGGGACGGCGGACGGGGCAAGTACTCCTAACCTTAGTTACCCGCTATTGGGATTTGGTGGGGATCGAAGAGCAAGCCCAGACTTGGCTAGGTTATTACAGCAACTTGGTGGGAGTGGTCTTAAACCTCAACCCTAGTCGCACCAATGTGATTCTAGGCAAGGAGAGCAAGTGTATTGGGGGGCAAGATTTTGTGGAGGAAATCTTCCTGGGGTTAAAGTTTCGCCTGCGCTCTGAGACTTTTTTTCAGGTTTATACCGAGCAAGCTGAACTATTGGTGGAGCGGCTAATCCGTTGGTTAAATTTGCAGGGGGATGAGCTAGTGCTAGATGCCTATGGCGGCATTGGGACTATGACTTTGCCTTTGGCGCAGAGGGTAAAAAGGGTGGTAGCGATCGAGTCCCAGCCCGAAGCTGTCGCCCAAGCTCAGTTGAATGCTGAACTGAACGGCATTACCAATGTGGAATGTCTCACGGGCAAGGTGGAGCAGCTATTGCCAGGAATCAATCAACCCGTGGATGTAATTGTGCTAGATCCGCCGCGTAAGGGTTGCGAGCCAGAAGTTTTGGCGGAGTTACGCCGCCTGCGTCCGCGCAAATTGGTCTATGTAAGTTGCAACCCTGCGACTTTGGCGCGAGATCTAAAACTGCTATGCGCTGATCAGCTATTCCAGTTAGAGCGTTGGCAGCCCTTTGACTTTTTTCCCCAGACGGTTCATGTGGAGACTTTAGTTCTGCTCTCTAGCCAGGCAGCGATCGCTTGATTCACTAGCTCAGGGGCATCATCATGGGGACAATGACCCGCCCGAATAAATAGCTCTTGAAAGTTTTGGGCATACTGGTGAAATTTAGCACTGCGTGCCTGGGCATTAATCCAGGGATCTTGCTCTCCCCAAATACAGTAGATCGGGGCAGAGATCTTGGCTAGCAACTGATCGACCTTTTCCCCTTGGGGGTTGGCAAAGATCGCGGCAAACACCTGGGCAGCACCTGGATCGGTAGAAGGGCGATAAATTTCGGCTACTAGGCGCTCGGTGACTTGATCTTGATTGACATACACCTTTTTCAAGGTCTGACGAATCTGGGACTTTTGGCGCACAAATTCAAAAATTAGACGGCTACCCCAGGGCTGTTGGAAGAACGCTTGGGCAAAATTACGGAAGGCAACTTGGAGAGGATGGAGTGGTTGGCTACCCAGAGGGCTAGTATCTGTGAAGGCACCAGCACTATTGAGCAGAATCAAGCCAGCACAACTTTCTGGATGATTACCGGCCACACAGAGGGCGGCATAGCCACCCAGGGAATTACCGGCTAGCACAGCGGGGCGACCAATCTTTTGCTGAATGAAGTCATGGATCTGTGCTTGCCACAGTTGACCGCTATAGCTGAGCGCAGGTTTGGCAGAGCGCCCAAATCCCAACAGATCAATTGCCCACACTTGATAGGTTTGCCCTAGTACCTCAATATTTTTGCGCCAATGATCGGTAGAAGCGCCAAAACCATGAATTAATAATAGAGGAGGGCGATCGGGGTTGTGACCCGCTTGCACGTAATGGATTTGATGTCCTTGCCAGTCAAAGAAGGTGGGCATAGTTGCTGTAAGATAGTTTTCTTCATATATCTTTACACATTTAAGGCTTGGGCAAACTGATGAAGGCAGACTTCGGAGTGGGTCGCAGGGCGCAGCCCCGCCATCGGTTTTCATTATTTCTGGATCCCATTCTTTTTTAAGTGGGGTGTGGGCTTCCCCTTGAGAGTCCTGCTCTCAAACTCCTTTCTTCCAACTGCCGCCTGGGCAAGTAGAGATTGACTCAAACTGATGCGATCAATAGGTATTACACCAGCTAGCAATGGCAAATCAAGGCTGAGAATCTGCTAAATTGAATGGCTGAGATTAATATAGGCGATTTGGCCCAAAACCTAGAAGTTATCCCATGAAGTTATCTGTTTTTCATACGCCTGAATTAGTGCCAAGTCAAGGTTTAGCGGACTGCGCGATCGCGATTGACATTTTACGGGCTACCACTACGATTGTCACTGCTTTGGCAAATGGGGCGGAAGCCGTCCAGGTTTTTGCTGATCTAGAGATTTTACAGCAGGCTAGTGCAGCTCACCCTCCAGCCCTCACCTTAAGGGCAGCAGAGCGCGGCGGCGCTAAGGTGGCAGGCTATGACTTGGGCAACTCTCCCTTTGATTATGGGGCGGAGGTGGTGGCAGGTAAGCGCATTTTCATGAGTACGACTAATGGTACACGGGCGCTAGCTCAGGTGCAGGACTGTGCGGTGGTATTGGCGGCGGCGATGGTGAATTTAGGAGCGATCGTCCAGTACATCCAAGCTATTCAGCCTGAAACAGTTTGGATTGTGGGGTCGGGCTGGCAAGGTAGCTATGCTCTGGAGGATACCGCCTGTGCAGGGGCAATTGTGGATGCCTTGCAGGGAGAATTAATCAATGATGAAGCCTATGGGGCGGTAGCACTCTATCAAACTTGGCGCGATCGCTTGGAACAATTGTTTACTCGTGCCAGTCATGGTCAGAGACTGTTGGGGCTAGACTGTGCTGCCGATCTTGCCTATGCGGCCGAGCTAGATCGGTTTAATGTGGTGCCCAAGCAGGTAGCGCCTGGAATTCTCAAAGTAGTAGCATGAACAACTTGACCAAAAACTGGCTAGTAGGCTTGGGTACTGGTTTACTGCTGGCAACTGCTTTGAGCGATCGCGCCCTAGCTCAAGAACCTCAGCCTTCCTTAGAGTTTTGTCAAATTTCCCCAGCAGCCGCCAAAATCAAAGAGCAGGAACGCTTAGCAGGTAACACCAGGGTTTACCAAAATCTAGTCAAGCAACATGCCGCCGAAATTGATGCCTGTCGCCGCCGTAATCGCTTTAAGACCCAGGCAATCTGGTTGCGCCTATACCCCTGTGATCTGGAAGCGGGCAGACTAGATCAGGTCATGGATCGGATAACCAATCGCGGCTATAACCAGGTTTATATTGAGGTGTTTTATGATGGGCTGGTATTATTGCCCCAAGCCGAAAACACCAGCCCCTGGCGCTCGGTATTAAACCGCCCTGATCAGGCAAATACTGATCTATTGGCGATCGCTCTGACCAAAGCTAGAGAACGCGGTATGAGTGCCTATGCTTGGTTCTATACCCTAAATTTTGGCTATGGCTATGGCATTAGAAGCGATCGCGCCGACAGTCTCGCCCGCAATGGCAAGGGGGAAACCACCCTGATGGCAGAAGAGGAAGCTAGCAAGCAGCCAGAATTTGAGATTTTACACTCTGGGCAAGCCTTTGTTGATCCCTATGATCCCCAAGCCCGTGCCGACCTGGCTCAGATCCTCACGGCGGTTTTGCGGCGACAACCGGATGGGGTGCTATTTGACTATGTGCGCTATAAGCGCGGCCGCGGAGGAGACTCGATCGCTAGCAATGTTAAGCAGTTATGGATCTATGGCAAAGCTGCTCAGCAAGCTCTGCTGGATCGGGCTAGCAACGATAAAGGGCGGGAACTGATCAGAATTTTTCTGCAAAATGGCAATGTTACCAACACCCAGTTTAATCAACTGAGTAAGCAATTTGCCAAGCAAGCCGATCCCCTCTGGCAAGGTCAAGCAGCCAAGGCAATTACTTTTGCCAACCTCAATCCTGAACTCTGGGCGCTAACAGTGCGCCATGCCTACGCCGGTGTAGTAGATTTTTTGGCAGCAGCGAGCACGATCGCTAACCCTACACCTACGGGGGCAGTATTTTTCCCTGAAGGTAACCAAGTGATTCGCAGTGGTTTTGATTCCCGCTTGCAAAATTGGCCCGCATTTACCACCATGGGACAGTGGCACCCCATGTCCTATGCTCTCTGTGGCAGCCCTGACTGTATTGTGGCGCAAATCCAAAGGGTGCTAGAAAGTAAGCCTGCCCAGGTAGAAGTGATCCCAGTATTAGCAGGCTATTGGGGCAGGGCTGAAGCTAATCGCCCAAGCCTAGAGCAGCAAATGCAGGCGATCGCCCAAGCCTTACCAGAAGTGGATCAAGTTAGCCATTTTGCCTTTTCCTGGCAGGAGATTGAGCTAGAGCGATCGCGTCAAACTTGTAGACCATAATTTTGGGGAATTAGTTAAAGCGATCGCCTGAGATCAGACCAGGGCGCGCCAAACTTGTAAAATATAATTTGGTGTCCTTGGCTACTCCGATGGGGTTATGGCGATGTCAGGATCAGTAGCCTATAATCAAACAGCTTTGCACAGTTAGCAAAATGGCATCTGGTAACCCTCGAGCAAACCCATGGCTGACCTTCTTCCAGGAGTTCTCCCAATGGTTTTGTGGTACGCCCGATCGCGCGATCGCGGCTGCCTATCAAAGTGCTAAAAGCATTCAAGAGCTTGAGCAAAACTTTTTTAATGGCAACCCAATTGCGCGGGAATGTGGATATACCAACAGCAACGACCTCTACTTTGGTGATCAATTACAAAAACACCTGCAAGAGATTAAGATTCGCCTAGCTGAATACCGCATTGCCGCCAAGTTCCCTTTAGGTAGAAATCGTCAAGCTGCTGACCAGCAGTCAGATTTAGTCCAAAAACTCACTTTTATTGATTTCATTCTGGCACGCTATGAGGATGGCAATGTCCCTCAGCCTTCTATTCCAGTGCAGATTCCCCCATCAGTCTTAAATTTAGCTGACTATTCCTATTTTGCTAAAGAGCCAAGCACGCCCCCCCCAGAACCTCTCACCCCTATAGAAAAGAGTATCTTGCCAGGGCCTCTAATCAGGACTGTAAAACGGATTTGGAGCAATGCCCGCACCTCTAGCTACCAAGAATATGAAAATGATGTTATCCAAGAATTACAGGTATCTCGTCAGAGAATCAGAGCAACAGTTAGTTTTTTCGGTTCCCTTGCCTTGGCATTTCTGATTGTGCAGAATTCTTCTTATCATTTTATGTTTTCGCCATTGGTAGACTATTGGAATCGCGATCGCCAATTAGAAGTGGATTTATCCCCGCGAATGCAAGACCTGGAAATCGAAATCATTGAGAAATATCGCAATCTCAAAGTCAAATTAGAATTAGAAAGATTGGTGCAGCAGGTGAAAGAGCAGCGTCAAGTTGCCCAGTCATCAAATTTTAGGGTGGAGGCTGCCAGCTTGAATCCTCTAGATTCTCCGGAACTAGCAGAAGAGTTTAGTCAAGAGGCAGTGAGATTGGTAGAAGAATTAAATTCTAAGAGCTTGTTGGGCATAAAGCATGGATTGGCAGATGCCTTAGCAGCGATCGCCGTCTACATTACAATCTACTTCAAGCGTAGGCAGCTAAAAGTGATCAAAGCTTCTATTGATGAGACCCTATACAGTTTGAATGATACGGGCAAGGCGCTATTGCTGATTATTTCTACTGATATTGTGGTAGGGTTTCACTCTAGCGATGGTTGGGAGGCGCTAATTGGGAGTGTTTCTGGTCGTTATGGCCTGCCAGATGATCCTTTTTTTACCAGGGTATTTGTTTCGATTTTCCCTGTGGTATTGGATGGTCTATTTAAATTTTGGATTTTCCAATATCTCCGCAAAAATTCTCCTTCCACCGCTACGATCTACGAACAGATGAATCGTTAATTCCGATTCGCAACGCGCCAAGCTTTCGGCTTTGCCCAACTCACCAGTTAATGATTAAAACCCATGGCGGGGCTTCGCCCTGCGACCCTTTTCGTCATCCATTAACTTGCAAACTGCCAATTAAGTCAGGACTTACGCAGCCTAAGTTAGGAACTTTTGTAAAAAGGGAGTTTGAGGGCAAAGCCCTCAAGTGGGGCGTAGCCCCACACCCCAGTCAAAGCTAGGGTTTTAGATCACCTTTGCGTAAGTCCTGAAGTCTAAGGTTTTAATGAAGAGAGAATTGGAGCGCTGCTCAGGGAATTATCAGTCCTACTACTTACAAATCGCCAAATCCTTTCTTCTTTTTTTTGCGCTTCCCATATTTAGGATCACCCCCAGGTGGGAGCGTTTGATTAGCGAAGGGAGAAGGCATCCCTGGCATCTTGCCCTGTCCCATCTGCTGCATGAGTGTACGCATGCGCTGAAAATCCGATACTAGCTTAGTGACATCTTGAGTTTGATAGCCAGAACCTTTGGCAATTCGCTGTTTGCGGCTAGGACTTTTGGCGAGTAGATCTGGATCTTGGCGCTCTTGCTTGGTCATGGAATTGATCATGGCTTCGCAACGCTGCAACTGTTTTTCTGCTTCTTGCAATTGGGTATCATTGATTTTCATGCCGGGAATCAGTTTGAGCATGCCGCCAAAAGAACCCATATTCTTCATGATGCGGGTATTTTTAAGAAAGTCATCAAAGTCAAATTTGGCAGTGAGAATCTTCGCTTGCAGCTTTTCGGCATCGGCGAAATTAATCTGCTCTTGCGCCTGCTCTACCAGGGTAAGCACATCACCCATACCCAAGATCCGCGATGCCATCCGCTCAGGATAGAAGGGTTGCAGCGCTTCTACTTTTTCGCCCACGCCGATGAATTTGATTGGTTGCCCTGAGATTTCCCGCACGGACAGAGCCGCACCGCCACGGGTATCCCCATCTAGTTTGGTTAGGATTGCCCCAGTAATGCCAATTTCCGTGTGAAAGGTGCGGGTGAGATTAGCCGCCTCTTGCCCAGTCATGGCATCTACTACCAGGAGAGTTTCGGTGGGCTGAACAGCAGCTTTGATCTGGGCTAATTCTGCCATCATCGCCTGATCGATTTGCAGCCGACCAGCAGTATCAATAATTACGGTGTGGATTCCCTGGGCGCGGGCATAGGCTACCCCCTGGCGGGCGATTTCCACTGGATTTTGGTCAATACCCAGTTCAAATACCGGAATTTCGATCTGTTTGCCGAGGGTGACCAGTTGAGCGATCGCGGCGGGACGATAGATATCAGTGGCAACCAGCAGGGCAGTGCGTTCCTGCTTGCGTAGATGCAGGGCAAGTTTGGCGGAGGCAGTAGTTTTGCCTGTGCCCTGTAGCCCAGCCATTAGGATCACGGTGGGAGGTTCGGGGGCTTGCGCCAGAGGCTGGTGGGCTTCGCCCATGAGGTTGACCAGTTGATCGTAGACCAGCTTGATAAATTGTTGATCGGGACGCACGCCAGCAATCACATCTGATCCGAGGGCAGCCTGGGTAATTCGATCTACTACGGTTTTGACCACAGCCAGGTTGACATCCGCTTCAATCAGAGCGCGCCGCACATCTCGAATGGCGGTTTGGATGTTGGTGGCAGTGATTTTGTCCTGACCCCGCAGCTTGCGCCAGGCAGCATCAAATTTATCGGCAATTTCGTCAAACATGAATCGTATTTTGGGGAATTTTTCGATTATACCTGGTTAGCTTGGCTTGCTACCTGGAAAGGTGCAGGATCTTGATCCTGGCGGTGG
This sequence comes from Pseudanabaenaceae cyanobacterium bins.68, assembly GCA_033762795.1. Lineage (GTDB taxonomy): Bacteria > Cyanobacteriota > Cyanobacteriia > Pseudanabaenales > Pseudanabaenaceae > JANRLH01. The sequence goes on along the minus strand of JANRLH010000078.1, from coordinate 29,415 downwards.
GTGGTGGGGAGGGGGCGGGTGGGGCGATCGCCAACTAAAGCAGCAGTAGTTTCGAGGGCAGTGCGCAGGTGTTTAGCGGCATAGATTGACATATCTCGCGGTACAGAAATGCGATCGCGCAAATAGCGCAAAGCCAGATCGCTATCTTGGGGCGGCTGACAAACTTCCCCCGTGATCATGTGAGTGAGGGCGGCTCTAAGGGCAGATTCTAAGTGGGGAAAAGGATTGACTTGAATTAAGCGATCGCGATGTTTCAGCACACGATGGAGGGCTTCGAGTCGGGCTGAGGCAGGCTCAGGATACTGCACGTCGGGCAATCCAAACCAGTCGCCATTATTGACTTGAGCTTGATAGCTAGCAACCCTGGGATCTTTACTGGCGTAGCAGCCACCCATTTGCGGCGGCAGATCATGCACATGGGTATGGAAGTCGGACTGGGTACCGCGATAGGTGGGGCGAGTTTCGAGCGCATCAAACCATTGGCTAAGGCGGGGGTGATGTTGACGCAGGGGATAGCCTTTGTAGTAGAACAGACTGGCGTGCATCCGCTCTAGATAAGGCACAAAGATCAGATCGACTACGCTAAATTCTGGTAAAAAGTAAGCCCCTGGGGTGGCAGCGATCGCCTGTTCTACCTGCTCAGCCACTTGACTAAAGTATGCCTGCATTCTGGCTTCTTGAGTGGGATTAGCCTGAGGGCGGCAGAGCCACTCACACCAAGCCCGAAACACTTGCCGCTCTAGCTGTCTGAGCGAGGTGACGGCAGTCAGACTAGCGCCTAGGGAGCCAAACGCCTGTTCTAGGGCTAGCAAGATCTGATCGCTCTCGGTGATAATTTTGCCATCTAGCTCCAGGGCGGGCAACATGCCTGAAGGTACCTTGCGCTTGTACCAGTCTTCGTTTTGACCGTAACAAAACATGGTGACCTTGGCAATGCGATAGGGAATCTGTTTCTCTTCTAACCACAGCCACACCTTTTGACAATAGGGACACCAGGCATGGTGATCGCGGTAGAGGGTGACTCGCACATCGGCTGGGGTCTGACCAAATAGCCGCAGGGTAGCTTGGGAATTGGTTTTGCCGTGGATGCGCTCCTGGGTTTGATCCCCCTGATAGGCAGCGGCTAGGTGAGTTAGTTCTGTCCAGGTGAGCATAGGGTAAGCATCGTTAGATATTGAATAGGGCACTGAGCCGCGATCGCACCCAGTCAAATACGGCGGTTTCCTTGGGCGCAAGTCCTTCTAGTTGTAATATACCTGATTCGATCAGGGCTTGTTTGCGTTCTGAGAGTTTGAGCGCAATTTGCTCAGAGAATTGGGGATAGTTTTGCATCAGTTGTTGCAAGTGCCTTTTGCCAATCACAAACACCGTAGTAGGGGCGATCGCTTTGACCGTAGCTGTGCGGGGAATTCCCATCAAGAGAGAGATTTCGCCAAAAAATTCGCCTTTACTCAATTCAGCTAAAATTTGCCCCGTGGGCATGGAAATCACCTGCACCGAGCCGGATAGAATGATATAGAATTCGTTGCTAGGTTCATCCTGATGGCAGATAAATTCTCCTAGCTGATAGGTTTGGCGATAACCACTAGCAATTAGCGATCGCAACTGGGTTTCATTACAATCTTGAAAATAGGTAACCTGACGTAAAAGTTCGGCTAGCGATCGGCGAGTGAATTTATGGGCACTAGTATCTTCAGTCGGTTTGGGTTTGATATGGGCACTGCGCTGGCGTTCTTTAATGTGTAAGTCCAGTTGCGGAAAAGGAATCTCAATTTGGCGCAGGCGTAATTCCTGTTCCAGACGAAAATAAATCGTACTTTTGATCGGCATACTCAACTCAGGCTGGTTGATCCACACCAATAGATCGAATTGTAGACCATGTTCGCCCATGCCCTTCAGCCATACTTCTGGTTCGGGTTGAGACATCACCCTCGAATCACTGCGGGCAGCTTCTAATAGCGCTTCAGTCACCAACAGAGGATCGCTGTGATAGGCAATCACAATCGGCAAATGAATCCGCACCTTGTGACCACCATAGCTCCAGTTAATAGTTTTGTTGGCAATCAGTTGCAGATTTGGCACAATCACGAAAATATCATCGACAGTGCGAATTAGGGTGGAGCGAATGGAAATCTTTTCCACTGTGCCCGCCAGTCCTTCAACTTCGATATAATCTCCCACTTTAATTGTCTGTTCAAATAGAATAACTAGACTACTGACAAAACTGCTGGTGAAGTTCTGGACACCCAAGCCAAAACCGATCCCCAGCACGCCGGCAAACACGGCGAGGGAACTTAAGTCAACACCAATGGTTTGTAAGAAAATAATTGTGCCCAAGCCCAGAAAACAGTAGTTGGCAATGGTAGCAGTGGATTCTAGGGTGCCCCGATCTAGCTTAAAAGTGAGGGATAGAGAGCGTTTCAGTAGGCGGCTGAGAAAGTTAGCGCTAAGGGCAATTACCAGGGCAGCGATCGCGATCGAAAATAGGGTATAGAGGGAAAACTGTGCCTTTCCCCAACTAAAAATCGGGGTGGTGATGATCGGCTCTAGTTGGCGCAGGATTTGCAGCATTACAGCCCAAACGCAGTCTTAATTCGATGCTTTACCAGATTGATCGCCGCTTCTCCATCCAGTTTTTCCAGTACCCCCAACTCAATTAGAGCCAATTCCCTTTCGCTCAATTTGGTGGCAATCTGTTCGGCAAGGATCGGGTGTTCCATAATCAAGGCGCGTAAATGACTGCGATGTACCACAAATAGTTGACTCGGCTCAATTGCTCTCACACTAGCAGTGCGGCGAGTGCCAGTGAGTAGGGCAATCTCCCCAAAAAAGTCACCCACACTCAGCTTTCCCAAGACCTGACGCTTTGCCATCAGAATCACTTCTACCCTGCCCTTGAGAATCAGGGAAAAGGAATTGCCCACATCTCCCTCTAAACAGATAAACTCCCCTGGTTCAGCGTGTCTGCGATAGCCAAGATTAACCAGAGCCAGCAATTTCTCTTGGGAGCATTCCTGAAAAAATGGAATCTTGGCGATTTGATTGATCAGGTGGAGCCGAGTATGTGAAACTTCCATGGCTAGTCTAGGTCTAGGTGGGTGAAGGGTTTGGCTGCCTGACCACTGTAGGTGGCAACGATTTGACCTTGACCATGGAGACGATATTTGTAGGTGATCAGACCTTCTAAACCTACAGGCCCGCGCGGTGGCAGCTTTTGGGTACTGATGCCCACTTCCGCCCCAAACCCATAGCGAAAACCATCGGCGAACCGCGTGGAGCAGTTATGAAACACCCCGGCGGCATCTACATTTGCCATAAAGGTGTCAGTAACCGCTTGATCAGTGCTTAAAATTGCTTCTGTATGTTTGGAACCGTAGTGATTAATGTGAGCGATCGCTTGCTCATAGCCATCGACAATTTTGATCGCTAAAATTAAATCCCCATACTCAGTTTGCCAATCTTGCTCAGTGGCATTGCCCAAGTGGGGCAGAATCATTCTAGTGCGATCGCATCCCCGCAGTTCAAGTTGAATATTCTGCTCTACTACAGTCTGATGCAGCTTGGCTAAAAACTCAGCCGCGATCGCTCGATCTAACAACAAAGTCTCAATCGCATTGCAAGCCGCCGGATATTGGCATTTAGCATCTAGGGTGATCGCCACTGCCTGATCTAGATCAGCAAAACTATGGACGTACATATGACAGATCCCGTCCGCATGACCCAACACTGGAATCTTGGTATGGGCTTGAATGTAGCGAACTAACTGGTTAGAGCCACGGGGAATGATTAGATCAAGCTCACTTTCCATGGTTAAGATTTCCAGAATTTCGGCTCTGGTAGTCAAAAGCTGCACCAGATCGGGATTAATCGTAGTGGCAGCCAAACCAGCTAAAATTGCCCGCACGATCGCTTCACAGGAATTAATCGCTTCACTGCCACCCTTCAGCACCACGCCATTACCCGACTTCAGGGCTAAAGAGACAATTTGCGTGACCGCATCAGGACGGGCTTCAAAGATCACGGCAATCACTCCTAGGGGGCAACTCACCCGTTCCAACACCAGTCCTTGATCAAGCTGGCGATGAATTTGGCGCACTCCTACAGGATCGGTCAAGCGGATCAGATCCCGCACCCCCGCTACCATGCCATCAAATTTGGCACTATCCAGCTTGAGGCGGGCAATCAGCGCAGAGTTGAGTTGATTAATCATCCCTAGCTCCACATCTTTAGCATTAGCCGCCAAGATTTCAGCTTTAGACTGTTCCAGCCCCGTGGCGATCGCTTCTAGGGCTTGGTTCTTAGCTGCGGTGGTAGCCCTGGCCAGTTGCCTTGCTGCCGCTTTAGTGGACTGGAGGAGCGATCGCAATTCAGCCGTAATCATAGGGGTTTCAATTGCAAATAGTAATATCCTAAACCTGATCGGCGGGAAAATGCCAGTCCTGATTGATCGTGATCGCTAGTGGGTAGTAAGCTGAGTCAAAATCTGACTAGAGCGATTGAGGAAACGCTTCATGGTGTTGGCATCAAAGCTGCGCTGTCCCATCATCGCCAGATCATAGATATGCTGAGCCAGGGTTTCGGCGAGGGATTGATTGGCGGAATTGAGCCCCGTAACAATTGCCCCATCTTCAAGATTGATCAGATTTTGCATCAGGGGATGGTTAGTATTCACCAACAGAATGTGATCCTCTGGAAAGGGAGCATTGGTCTGCTGCATCATCGCCATCATTTCCTGCATTCTTCTAGCAGATTCAGGTAAGAGAATCATGGCTGGCGCGGCATCTTCTGCTTTTAGGACTTCGGTACGAATCACTAGCTTAGGTAGATTCAATGCCCGGCGGAAGAGTTCCTGTAGGCGATCGCTCTTGGTTTTGTTGGTTTTGGGGTCAATCAATTCCGACTTGCTCGCATCTTGATCGATTAGACTTTGGTCAAGTTCGGCATCGACTCTGGCAAATTTAACCTCACTGTATTCTCTTTCCAAAAAGCTGACAAAATGATTGTCGATAAAAGAATCGAAGGTCAGCACTTCCAGCCCTTGGGATTTGTGCAGATCGACGTAATTGGCTTGACCAATGGGATCAGAGGTATAGAATACGCGATTTTGGTGTTTCTCCTGGTTGCGTTCCAAATAGGCTTGCAAAGTGGAATAGGAGACTTCGCCTGCCTGATCAGGTAAATCGGTGGCGGTGCTGGGATAAATCATGATCTCTTTAACCTGCTGGGCGAATTTATCGTTGTTCATCGCGCCAAACTTGACAAATAGGCTGATATCTGGCCAACACTTGATAAATTCTGCCCGCGCGCTCTCATACATTTGTTTGAGGTGATCACCCACCTTTTTGGCGATGTAGTCTTGAATCTTGCGCACTTTGCGATCGCCCTGTAAGAAACTGCGCGACACATTTAAGGGAATGTCAGAGCTATCGATCACGCCCCTGAGCGGCAGCAAGAAGCGGGGAATCACCTCTTCGCAGTTATCGCTGACAAACACATGGTTGCAGAACAGTTTGATCTGACCTTTGGTGGGGTCAATATCGGCCTTGAGTTTAGGGAAATAGAGAATGCCCTTAATGATAAAGGGAAAGTCAGTATTTAGATGAATCCAAAACAGGGGATCTTCTTGAAAAGGATAGAGATAGCGATAGAATTCCAGATATTCCTCACTGGTAACCGAACTGGGAGAGCGATCCCAGAGGGCAACCTGCTTGTTAATCACCTCGCCATTCAATTCAATCGGCACGGGAATGAAATCGCAATAATTTAAGACAATGCGCTTGACTTCGGCAAGATTGAGAAATTCTTCAGCATCCTCTTGCAGGGTCAGAGTAACTGTAGTACCCACAGTTTTACGAGTGCCATCATTCATGGTAAAAGCTGTAGAACCATCACAAGACCAATGCACGGATTGAGCTTCTGGCTGATAAGAGAGGGTGTCGATTTCCACTTTGCTCGCCACCATAAAAGCAGAATAGAAGCCCAGACCAAAGTGACCGATGATCGGCTGATCCACGCTACTGCTGGCATACTTCTCCATAAATTCAGAAGCACTAGAGAAGGCGACTTGATTGATATATTTTTTGACTTCCTCAGCAGTCATGCCAATACCATTATCGGCGATCGCGATTTTTTTCGCCTCTGGATCAACCGTGATGCTGATTTGCGGAGTCGCTTCACTCACTTGGTCTGCCAAGTTGTAGGAGACCATTTTCAACTTACTAATCGCGTCTACGCCATTGGAAATCAATTCCCGTAAGAAAATATCACGCTCAGAGTAGAGTGCTTTTTTGATAATGGGGAAAATATTTTCAGTGTGAATGCTGATGGTTCCTTGTTCAAGCATAATCTGGAGACTCTAGGTATATTCAGGTTGATTATAATTGGCGGCTAAAAGCTATGGGGTAGGGTTTCCCTCACTCATGGCTACTACTCGATAGACTGGGGTTTCACCTGGCTTTGATCTTAGGCTACGCCTACTACTCGATAAACCGAGGTTTCACCTGTTCTGCCCTTGAGGGCGATGTTTTGGACATATTCAGTGATAAATTTACCTTCGAGGCGCTGGTGGGTGTCGGCGCTGATCAAAATGTGATATTTGCCGCCATCTACTTCTTTATTTAGGCTTTCGAGTCGCGCCGCGATATTTACGGCATCGCCAATTACCGAGTATTCCAGGCGCTCTTGGCTACCGAGGCTGCCAGCAATTACCATGCCGCTATTGATGCCAATGCCTGTGACTACGGCGGGAAGACCTTGCTGTTGCCAGCGATCGCTCATAATTGCCAATTTTTCCGCCATGATCAGGGCAGCCCGCACCGCGTTTTGAGCATCTTGATTGCGCTGGGATTCTTGCAGGTGAGCGATCGGCACCCCAAACACTGCCATCACTGCGTCACCAATGTATTTGTCTACCATGCCCTGATGGGCAATCACCTCTTCGGCGATCGCGCTTAAGTAAGTATTCAACCAATCCAAAATTTCCTGGGGCTGCTGCCGCTCCGAGACCGTACTGAAATTGCGCATATCCGTAAATAACACGGTGGCGTATAGTTCTTGGCCCTCAATCCGCCCCTGGGCAAAAAATTGCGATCGCTCTTGCCACAGCAGGTCTACCAGTTCTGGGGAGACGTGACGCGAAAACATCCTGGCTAGCAACTGCCGATCCGCCTGTTCTTGGGCAAATTGATAGCCAAACCCAGCCATATTGCCCAGCCCTAAACCCACTAGACAAGGAGCAAAGGGCAGCCAGTAGGCGATTGAGATCAAGCTTGCCCAGCAAATTGCACTTAGCAGGGCAGAACATGAAATTAAAATTACAAGATTATGCAAAACCCGCTTAAATCGAGCCGCGATCGCGCCGCCCAAGAGCGTACAAACCAATATTGCTATGGATTCCGCTAATTCTGACCAGGATTGCAGTAAAGGTCGCCGTTGCTCGATCGCTGCCAATAGCTGACTGATAATGTGGGCATGAATTTCTACTCCGGGAGTAGTTCCTTGGTTAATCAGGCTAAAAGGGGTGGGCAGCCGATCTTTGACGGTTTCGGCCGTGATCCCGATCAGCACAATTTTGCCGCCCAGGAGTTGAGTGAGTTGGGTTTTGCTAAACCGTTGCTCCAGAATATCTACAGCTGAGATATGCTTAAAAGCTGGAGAAGCCTGGCGATAGTTGATCATGATCTGATAACCCTGATCATCTTGGTTGCGAAAACCGCCAAAATTAGCGGAGAACCTAGGAATTTCTACCTCCCCAAACCGAAGTTCCCCTGCCACTAGTTCCATCACCCGCCCGTATTTGTGCGCCAAATATTCTTGAGCGATCGCATAGCCAAAGGAGACCTCCGTATCTGTGCCTAAGAGAGCGCGATGCACCATACTGCCAGCACCTGTGATCATATTCACAAAGCCGCTACTGCTAATCGGGGCAAGGTCAGCAGCAAGTTTTACCCCCTCACCCGCCTGCTCTCCTGGCAACAGGGTGGCATTTACTACTGGCACTTGGGCGATCGCTCTAACTAGTTCAGTTCTACCCCCTTGGCTCGGAATGTCTAGATATTTATCAAAGCCCACTACTACAGGCTGAGCAGCAGCCACTTGGGTTAAAATTTTGGCAAAAGTAAGGTCAGACCAAGGCCAGCGCGCTTCGATTTTGAGCTTTTTAGCCCGTTGAAGATCGCGATCGCTCACTTCTAGGATCACAATGCGAGGATCAACTGACTCGGCGGGGCGCAGCAGTAGCAGATAGTCCAGACTGCGTAGCTCTAGCCCTTGCCAGGCCCCTAATGCTCTAGTAACTAGGATCAAACTGCCACAGGCAGCCGCGATCGCCAAGATCACCACACTAGATTGATAAGCTGCTAGCTGAGTGACCAGGTATTTTTTCAGACCCCTAGCACTGGACATAATCGAGCGCGCTGCCCAGGAAATTTAGTTAGGAGAGTTTTTGCTTGACAAAAGCAACTAGTTGCTGAATTTGCTTGTGCTGGGTTACCACTTGCTGTTCTAGGAGCTTGAGACGCTTGTTTTCTTCTTCTAGCAAGGTGACTTTTTCCTCCAGACTAGACAAGCGGGCAAAAATCGCAGGATCAATGGCACCCCCATGACTAGGTAGATCGGCTGAGACGGTGGCGCGGGCATCAGCATCAAGTTTTTGACCCTTTTGCTTGCCTAGTTCCAGGGCTTTTTTGATCGCCTCCACTAAATTGCGCTGTTCAAAGGGTTTTTCCAGAAAAGCCAGATAATGAGCGTCAATTGGTTCAGAAATTTTTTCAGTGACCTCTTGCTTGCGCCCAGACATAATCACCAGGGGAATAGTAGCTAACTCACGACTGTCTTGCAGATTTTGGTAGACATCAAACCCACTCATTTTTGGCAAGATAAAATCTAGGAGAATCATCCAAGGTTGGTGTTCCTTAATCATTTCCAACCCTGATACCCCATCCTGGGCTTCCAATACCTCAAAATTGGTGGGGGGCAGCATATTCTTCACCATGTTGCGAATTACACGGCTGTCATCGATCACAAGAACCTTATTTTTCTGGGGTGATTCCACTGCTACTGTCCTCTCAAATTTTATGCCTATGATTTAGTTCGCTGATTTAATTCGCCACATTACTCCCACCCTGTAGTCTAGGACATATTGCCCCTTTGCTTCAACTTATTGCCCATACTCTAGATTTATTGGCATTGCATAATAACAAGATGATTTTGCCAAACTCAGGATTTAAAACCCATACAGGAGCCCCCAACTCCTATCATCCTTCAGATGTGCAACGCCGATTTATGGCAGCTTGCAAGTCAATGGGTGACAAAAGGGTCGCAGCCCCGCCATGGGTTTTGATAATTTCTGTACCGCATTCTTTTTCGGACTTACACAAAGGTGATCCAAAGCCCTGGCTTTAAGTGGAGCTTTGCCCATTCCAATAATTTGGCATTAGCATGGGTTAGTGTATAGCTAAGTTTTTCAACCTTGCTATGACTCAGATCACGCGATTGCCAACTTGGTTTCGCCACCAGATTAATCTAGGGGGAGCAGCCGAGATCGCGGCGGTGCAGAAAATTGTCCGCCAATATCAAATCCATACCATTTGTGAAGAGGGACGTTGCCCCAATCGCGGTGAATGCTATGCCGCTAAAACTGCCACTTTTTTGCTGATGGGCGCAGTCTGTACCCGCAACTGTGGGTTTTGTCAGGTAGATAAAGGTCATGCACCCATGCCACTGGATGCTGGGGAACCGGCTAAAATTGCTGCCGCCGTAGCAGAACTAGGCTTGAGCTATGTGGTCTTGACCTCGGTAGCTAGGGATGACCTAGGCGATCAAGGGGCAGGTCATTTTGTTGCCACGATCGCGGCTATTCGTGCTCAGTTACCGGCAGTCAAAATTGAGGTTTTAACCCCAGATTTTCGGGGGGAGCAAGGGTTAATTTTACAGGTAGCTGGGGCTTTACCAGTCTGCTATAACCACAACATTGAGACGGTTAAAAGACTGCAAGCGAAAGTGCGGCGGGGAGCCAAATATGAGCGATCGCTACAAGTGTTACAGGTAGTTAGACAACACTTTCCTCAGATCACAACTAAGTCTGGGCTAATGCTCGGTCACGGCGAAACTGAGGCTGAGGTAATCGAGACCCTTGAAGATCTAGCACAAGCAGGCTGCCAGGCCGTGACCCTAGGGCAGTATCTGCGACCTTCTCTGGCGCATTTGCCTGTAGTTAGGTATTGGACTCCAGCCGAATTTGAGGCTTTAGGTGCGATCGCGCGGCGACTTGGGTTTAAACAGGTACGCTCTGGGTCTCTGGTGCGGAGTTCCTACCATGCAGGTGCAGAAGCATGACCGCTCAAAACCACCCAGAACTAAATGAGTTTGCCCAGCTTTTGGGCGCCAATCAGGTGTTTACCGATCAAGGCATAATTACTTTGCTGTGTCCTGAGCTAGATGGCAAGTCCCTAGCAGACTTGAGCCCAGAGGAATTTGGGCGGCTGCAGGCGGCGGCGTTGCAGGCTTTCCCCTTGATTGAGATCGAAGACGAGGATTAGCCATGGTCGAAAAGTGCTATAACACTCCACAAGTTTTCTAATTATTATAAAATCATGGCTCTTTATCGCTTGATCTACTCTAGTCGCGCACTCAGTAGTATTACTTATCCCGACCTCAAGCAAATTTGGGCCAGTTCCGAAAAAAATAACCCTGCTGTAGGACTCACAGGTATGTTGTGTTTTGGCAATGGGCTATTTTTACAGGTGCTAGAAGGCGATCGGGGCGCGGTGAATCACACCTATCATCGTATTGTCAAGGATGAGCGCCACTATAATCCTGAAATTATTGAATATTGTCGAGTTGACCACCGTCACTTTGGCATCTGGTCGATGAAATCAGTGCAACTGAATAGCAATTTGACCGCAGCAGAGTGCCAAGTTCTGTTGAAACACCATACTGTGCCAGTGTTTGAGCCTGAAAAAATGGATGCGGCTCAATGTTTGGGAGTGATGCTAGATTTAGCCGCGATCGCTTAGCTGTATACTTATTCTTTAATTGGGTGTGGGGCTATAACTCCCTTTTGCCAAAACTTTCCAAATCAGACTGCATAAGTCCTAACTAAGTTAAATCAAAAGTTAAATCAAAATATAAAATCAGGAGAATAAATATGGGCGAGCTAGGCAATGCCATGATTTTGGCGATGGTACTGACTTTAGTTGGAATCAGCTTTGGCTATCTATTGTTGAAATTGCAAGGAGAATAAGCCTAAACCAAGTGGGGATACCCTGCCTCAATCAGGGCTTGGTGGCGAATACGACAGGAATCACATAGGCCGCAGGGCTGTTCTTCTCCTTGGTAGCAAGACCAAGTTTGGGCAATTGGCACTCCTAGTGCCACGGCTCGATGGACAATATCTACCTTGGTATCCCCAATTAACGGTGCAATTAATTGAATCGGCTGTTGCTCGATCGCTACTTTAGAAGATAGAGCAGCGAGGTTTTGCCAGGCAGCCAAATATTCAGGGCGACAGTCAGGATAGCCCGAATAGTCGATCGCGTTAATGCCCAAGTAGATGGCGGCCGCACCCTTAGCTTCAGCCAGAGACAGGGCGATCGCAATAAATACAGTATTTCGGCCCGGCACATAGGTGTTAGGGATCTGGTTAGGTTGCAGCCCTTGGTTAGGAATAGCGATCGCTTGATCAGTGAGCGCCGAACCACCCCAGAGGGAAAGATTGACGGCAATTTCAAAATGTTGACTAATACCCAAGTGTTGGGCGACCAGGCGAGCAGACTCTATTTCTTTGTGGTGTCTTTGACCATAGAAAAAAGATAGGGCAATCACTTCAAATCCATCGGCGATCGCTTGAGCGGCAGCAGTAGCTGAATCTAAACCACCTGAAAGTAATACCACAGCCCGCATCACTATCTCACTCCCAGCAATTTATGGGTTTGCAAACTCAGCCGCCAATCGGGATGGGCAAGAATAAAGTCGAATACTAGAGATGGCGCATCTGGACTATGCCATTCGGGCTGTAAATATTTGGGAATTTGAGCGGGAACTAACTTAGCTTGGGCGAGCGCCCAGTCGAGATCTCCAGCATCTTTAACTACCACTTTCAGTTCATGTGCCTGAGTGTAGATTTCTGGGTGGGGCGGCCGAAAGGTTTTGGGCGAAAGGGCAATCCAATTAAATTCTGCCGATAGGGGGTGAGCGCCTGAAGTTTCCAGGTGGATAGGAATCCCCACTTTCTCTTTGATTCCCCTAGTCAAAGGCAAAAGATTGTGCATTAATGGTTCTCCACCAGTAATAATTACGATCGCTGGCTTTGCCAATTGAATCTGCGTCACCATTTTCCCGACAGATACTTGGGGATGCTTGGTTGCTGACCAGGACTCTTTCGTGTCACACCAGGGACAATGGACATCACAACCTCCCAGGCGCAGGAAAAAAGCGCTAGTTCCCATCCAAGTTCCTTCTCCCTGCACCGAATGGAAACTCTCCACCAGGGGATAAGTAAAAGCATCCATAGTCGTTTAAACCCGAATCGGCACCGACTTAAACAGTAAGCTCTGCATCTCAATGCCAATCTTTTCCCCCAATGCCTTCAGTTGCGATCGCGAATCTGGACTGAGATGGTGCAGTTGATACCAATAGATTTCCTGGGCGCGATCGAGGTTGAGTTTGAGGTGTAGCTGCTCAGCAAGTTCAATCACCTGCTCTAACTGATAGATATAGTCCGCTTGGCGATCGCTGATAGAGCATTCAAAGGCATTCACTTGAACAGGCATATCCGATTCTATTTCTGCCGTGAACTGACACTGAAACAGCCGCGAAAGCAAGCGACAAGCAACTGATTCCAAAATTTCTGCTGCCTGCTGATCGACCAAACTACAGCCTAATTGCTCTGCTTCAATAATTACGGCTTCCAATTCCACTAGGGGTAAATGCTCGCCCTCTTCCAGCCTATACAACTCGCCCATCAGTCTCTGCTTTAGAGTGATTTCTGCTGCCACCTGTAATTCTGCTGGTACAGGCAAGCGATCGCGCCGAAAAGCCACTAAAATACCAAAGTTATCTCGATATACTTGGGCATAGAGTTGATCTAAGCGCGTGAGGGTCTCGGTGGAGAGTAGGTGCAAAATGCGATGGCGCTCTTCGGCAAATAGATGCGCCAAGCTAAAATGCTCATGACCAAAGGCTTGCGCCATAGTCAGCACCACCCTAGCAGCACTGGCTTCTTCCAAACTCGCAAACAGAGCCTGCTTGGTCTGTTCATATTCTCTTCTACTAGTAAAGTTTTGAATGCAGGAATGGAAGTCATAACCACCCAAGTGAAACACCGCCAATACTAATTCCACACTCTCTTGGGTAATGGTAGAAGTGAGTTGAATATGTCCTACCGCCAGAGCTAATCCACCCAATCGCTGCAATTGATAATCCTGCTGTTCAATAATGTAGCAATAGACTTGCTCGGTCTTACTGTAGGGATCAAACAAAGAGCTAATGCCGTAGTGCGCCGCCACCTGCTTCAAGCTGATCTTATCGGTCAAGACCAGGCGGCGATAGACCTCAGCCCCATTGCCTAAACTCGCCTCACGACTAGGGGCAGTTTCCAGGAGCTTGATCATCTGGTTTTCCAGGTTCACCCCACTGATCTCTGCTGCCAACTCAATTGCCCGCGCCGCGTAGCGCAAAATTTGCACCCCTTCAGGACGGGAAATCTCTTCAAAAAACCAACCACAACTGGTAAACATCAGCAGGGCATGACGCTGCATTTCCAAAAGCATCAAGGCTTCAGTTTTGACTTTGCTGGGCTGTTGGCGACCAAAATTTAAGCCATGATCTTGCCAAAATCCCTGCCAAGCTAACTCAGTAACCTCAGCATCTGCCCGCAGACTATGCCTTAACACCTCAATATAGGCATCCCGCGCTGCCCAAGGATCGCGAAAATATTTGGCTGCCCTTTGACTATAGATCTCGGCCAAGCGATCGCGTAACCAGTTCAAGCTTTCACGCAGGGGTTTACGCCATTTCCCTCCTCCTAGTTCCGTGCCACAGCCACAGTCGTCCTGCCACCGATCAACTCCATGGGCGCAACTCCAAGCAGTCACCGGCTTGAGCATCACTTCCCAAGTGGGCGGATACAAACTCAGGTAATGGCCAAAATTGGTCACTTGCCAGCCCCGCCGGGGAAACTCGGTAGTAAAAGCATAGGCGAGGGACTTTTCCGTAAAGTGCTTGTGATGTCCAAAGGTCTCCCCATCAGTTGCCACCGAAATTAACTGGGCAGAATGGCGATCGCCTCTGATCGCTTGCCCTAGCCTGGCAGCAAAATTATAGGAACTAGCCAACAGATCCCCAAAGCCCATATCCCGCGAGATCGGCCCATCATAAAAGAACACATCTATAAACTGACTAGAGTTAGGCAGAAAACAGCGATAGGGTCGAGTTGGGTCAATCTGGGCGCCGCTCACTTCCTGCCAACTAGCACCATTTTCTAGGGGGCGACAGCGCAAAGCCTGGGACGGAGCCAAAATAATAAACTTGATCCCCTCTGAGATTAAGCATTCTAGAGTTTCATAATCTACTGCCGTTTCCGCTAGCCACATACCTTCAGTCTCTCGCCCAAACCGACTGGCAAAATCAGCTTTGCCCCAACGAATTTGAGTGAGCTTATCCCGCCGATTCGCCAACGGCATAATGATGTGGTTGTATACTTGAGCGATCGCGTTGCCATGACCATCCAAACGCTTAGCACTATTGCGATCAGCTTCCAGAATGCGCTCGTAGGTAAGGCGATCATGCTGCTCTAGCCAAGACAGCAGGGTGGCACCGATATTGAAGCTAAAATACTCATAATTATTGACAATCTGTACCAGTTTACCGCTGCTACTATTTACCCGCGCAAAGGCATTAGGGCGGTAGCACTCATGGCAAATTCTTTGGTTCCAGTCATGAAACGGCGCAGCACTCTCTTGGCGCTCGATCGCGTTCAGATAGGGATTTTCGCGCGGCGGTTGATAAAAGTGACCATGGACAGTGATGTAGATCGTCTGGTCAGTAGGAACTTGTTCGGCACGGCCATTACTTGTGGTTAAAGGCTCAAGCTCTCCTACAGGTGAGATTTGATTGATTCGACTTACCGAGTTATTGGTTGGCTCAATCACAATGGCTACTAACCTTAAAGATCACAATATTTCAGGGCTTAATGTTTTAAGGCTTACGCAGCCTAATTTAGGAAGTGTGGTAAAAAGAGAACCAGAGCCTTACTTGCGGGCTATGCCTCACAGTCTAGGTAAAACTAAGACTAGGTAAAACCAAGATTTTAGATCACCTTTGCGTAAGCCCTAGCTTTTAAACTAACCCAAATGATCTAGGGATCAATAGGTTAGCCAAAATTTCTTAAGAATTGCGCGATCGCTGCCAGGGTAAAATTAGAATATTCTACCTAGATTTCCTATGGCTGCTTCCGATCAAAAAGACCAACAGACCCGCGAACATCTCAGACGTACTAGTGACTTAAGCTTTATCACTAACCGTAGCGGGCGCAGTGATAACCAAAAGAGTCGAATCTTGGATCATGTCAAGCGTAGCCTCGGCTAATCAGCGGCGATATTAAAGTTAATGGGTGACAATAAGGGTCGCAGGGCGCAACCCCGCCATGGGTTGTAATGATCTCCGTACCGCATGCTTTTGAAAATCGCCATAACACCTGGGCAAAGTTTAACCTCTGTTGCCTAGGTGCAAGTTTGGTTGATTCAGAAATCCCACGGGCTTTTTAGGGCTAACTAGCCCTGATTTCAGCTTAGAATGACAACCACGGCGGTAACACATGATTGTAAACCTGAGAAACCATGGCTAAAACTAAGAAGAACCCTGCCCCTAAACCCCTGCCAAAAGGCGACCATTGGGAAAAATTTGCTAAGCCAGAATATTTTTTTAATCGCGAGCTTAGTTGGATTGAATTTAACCGCCGTGTACTTTCAGAAGGTTTTGATCCCCGTACACCTTTACTAGAGCGGCTGAAATTTTTAGCAATTTTTAGCAGCAACCTAGATGAATTTTTTATGGTGCGAGTGGCGGGGGTGAAAAAAGAAATTGAGGATGCCAAACTTTACGCTGACCAACTTCCTCACCTTACGGATGATGGTATGACCCCAGAGCAGCAGTTTGAGGCAATTCATCAAGTCTTGGTGCCTCTAGTGCAGAAACAACATCAGTTTTTTGAGCAGGAGTTGCGCCAGAATTTGCAGGAAGCTGGAATTGACTTACTGGACTATAAGGATCTAAATGCGGCGCAGCGCTCTTTTCTACAACAGGAATTTGAGCAGAAACTCTACCCTGTGCTTACGCCCTTAGCTTTTGAATCCCGCGATCAAGATGATCCAGGTCATCCTTTCCCCTACATTTCTAATTTGAGTTTGAGCCTGTTGGTGATGCTGCAGGAAGTGAGCGATCGCTCCAGGCATCTGGCCAGGGTAAAAGTGCCTAAGGTGTTGCCGCGCCTGGTTCCCTTGCCCAAAGAACTGCAAAATGCTCAGTCTAAGTTTAGTTTTGTGCCTCTAGAGCAGGTAATTGCCCATAACTTAAGTGCCCTATTTCCTGGCATGGAAATTGTGGAATGTTATCCTTTTCGCATTACTCGCGATGCTGAACTAGACATTATCGAAGATGAGGCAGATGACTTGATCACCACCATGAAGGAGGGTTTACTGCGCCAGAGATTTGGGAAGGTGGTGCGTCTGGAAGTGGCGGCAGATATGCCTACAGAAGTTAAGCACACCTTGCTAGATCGTCTAGAACTGCTGCCTGAAGACGTCTACCCTGTGGATGGACTGTTGGGCTTGGGCGATTTAATGTCTTTGGCGAATTTGCCTTTAGCGCAGTATCGCGATCGCGCGTGGAAGTCAGTCACGCTCAGTAATCTCAAGGAAGAAGAGGATATTTTTGCGGCGATCCGAGCAGGGGATTTTTTGGTACATCACCCTTACCAATCTTTTACTACTAGTGTGCAGCGACTAATTGAGGCGGCGGCTAATGATCCTGATGTGATTGCGATTAAGCAAACCCTTTACCGCACTTCGGGGGACTCACCGATTGTGCAGGCGTTAATTCGGGCGGCCGAAAATGGCAAACAGGTAGCGGTGTTGATTGAACTAAAGGCTAGATTTGATGAAGCAAACAATATTTTGTGGGCAGCCAAGCTAGAGAGTGCTGGTGTCCATGTGGTCTATGGGCCAGTGACCTTGAAAACCCACACCAAAACTGCCCTGATTGTGCGCAAAGAAGGCGATCGCTTGGTGCGCTACAGTCACATTGGCACGGGTAACTACCACCCACGTACTGCTCGTTTTTATAGTGATATTGGTCTATTTACCTGCCGCGACGACCTAGGTGCAGACTTGACTGATCTATTTAACAATTTGACTGGTTATCTGCGCCAGAAAGAATACCGTAAATTGCTGGTGGCTCCCCTGAGTATGCGCGATCGCTTTATTGAACTGATCGAGCGGGAAATTCAACATCAACAAAATGGCATTCCTTCTTACATCATCGTCAAGATGAACTCTTTAGTGGATCCTGAAATTATCACTTTGCTCTACAAAGCGGCGCAGGCAGGAATACAGATTGATTGTATCGTGCGTGGAGTTTGCAGCCTTAAGCCCAAGGTTCCAGGCTTAAGCGATTCTATTCGGGTAATTAGTATCATTGGTCGGTTTTTAGAGCATTCTCGGATTTTTTACTTTAGCAATGGTGGTGACGAGCAGGTATTGATTGGCAGTGCTGACTGGATGCCGCGCAATTTGGATACTAGAGTAGAGGTGGTCACCCCCGTGGAGGAGCCTAAGCTGGTGTTGCAACTTAAGCAGATTCTGGAAGTGATCCTGGCGGATAATCGCCAAGCCTGGGAATTGCAAGCCGATGGTAGCTATATTCAGCGTCACCCCCAGCCTGGGGAACCAGAGATGAGTTCGCAGCAGCACTTTATGGCTCAGTGTCGTCCAGAGTTTGCTTGATCTTAACTAGCCGAAATTACCTAAACTGGATCGTAGCCCAGCATCGCGCGCAAAGTGAAACTCAAGGCCATGAATCCGCCGACTAGGGCAACTACTAGGGCGATCGCTGTAGCTGGGCGTTTGAGCAAGGGAACCACCGGGGCAAAGAAAGAACTCAGCACTCCTAAGCTGATCAGGGCAAGAAACTTGGGAAAGCGGATGAGGTTGTCAAGAAAATCTTTCATGGTGGTTAGATCTTAATTTTGGCTATTTTTGTAGTCTAGCCCCATTGCTTGCGGTTTAGCTAAATAACTGGGGGCAGCGATCGCGCAGTTCGGCATTGAGGCGCGGCAGTTGGGCACGCATTTCCAGATACCATTGGCGGCGGGCTTGGTAATGCTGGGACATGAGGCGATTTTGTTTGACCCACTGGTAGGCATTGGTGGCGATCGCTTGCCTGAGGGTGTGGTTGCGAATTAGTTCGGTGAGTTTGGCACTAAATTGGTCGAGGTTGTGGTAGATCATGCCAGTTTCACCTTCAATAATCGAGTTGGCATAGACTACAGGGCTGGCAAGGGCAACTGTGCCATGACCCGCGTGTTCCAGAAATTTGAGATCGGACTTCATGCGATTGAACTGGGTATCGTTGAGGGGCAGGATGCCGATATCGCAGCTATGCAAAATTTTTTGATACTGTTCGTAGGCACACCAAGGGGTGAACTGTTTATGCTTAGTTTCCAGGGCATCAAAAAAGGCGCGATCGTGGACTACCTGCACGCTGACCTGTTGAAACTTCCGCAAAATCTGATTGAGGCTAGGCATGATCGGCTCCCAGTCTGCCTGGCGGTTGAGGGCACCAAAAAATAGGGTGATGCGATTGGTTTTGGGGTATTGGCGAGGGGGCGGCAGATAGGCTAACTGGTTGGCAAAGACGGTAACGTTGGGGTTCCATTGGCGCATATGCTCAGCTAGGGCAGGGGTGCTAGTTTGGACACAGTGGGAACTCCAAAACAACAAGAATTTATGGTCGGCATTTTCGGGCCAAAAGTAGGGATCATCGTCATGTTCGGCCACGATCAGGTAGCCGTTTTTGAGCAACAGTTTTTGCTTGGCCAGATCTTCGGGATAGCGCAGGAGGGCACGCTGCCAGATCAGCACTCGCTGTTCACTGGGATGGGCGATGTTGAGGCTGATCGATTCGCCCACGCGCACTTGGACGGTGCGGTTGAGGGGATGGGTGGCGCTGAAGTAGTCGGGTTCGAGTACCCGCACGCGATCGCAGCCAATGGGCGCAGAGATGAAGGTGTGAATCAACAGGCGCGGTTGGGTGAGGGCAGTTTTGCTGGCGCGAAAGTAAAAAGTGTGGGTGAGGAGGCGGTTAGCATCGGGCTGCTCTAGGTGCTGACAAAACTGGCTAAAGGCGGGGGTAGCTTGATCCAGATCAGCTTGGAGGTCAAGCAATTCTAGGTGAGCAGTGAGGTTTTGCAGCACCTGCTCTTGATTGAGGGCGGGGGGGTGGGCTTGTGATTGCCAATAATCATGGTTAGGGCAGGCGCCGATCACTAAACCAGGAGGTTGGAGCTGGCCGAGGTATTGAGCTAGATTCTCAACTGCGGCCAAGTTAGGGATCACCAGGCAATCTAAGCAATCTAAGTTTTCTGGTAAGGCTGCACCAGGAGCAATCACCTGGTAATTTGCCGTGGGATTAATTGCCCGATAGCGATCGGCAAGCTGAGCACATTCACCAATTTGGGCTACCTGTTGGGCATCGGCAGGAATAAAGCTGAGCAGTTTGGGCGTGAGATCAACCATGGCAAAGTTAAGTCAAAAGCTGTTGATGGATATAGGCGCGATCGCGTAAAGACAAAAGCTGATCATCACTGAGGCGATCGCCATTGACATAGTGTTCTAGCCAATCTTGACAAGCTATTTTAGGGTTGAGGGGAAGCTGGTTGAGGGGCCAATAGGGCATGTTCAATTCTTGCATGAGGTAACTAACTTTAGGATCATAACTAATTCCCCAAGCGAGACAGCCTTCAGCTAGCGCCATGATCAGGGCGTGTAAACGCATGGCAATTACCATTTCTACGCCGCGAAAGATGCCCTTCAGTTGTTGGGGCTGGGGTTGGTGCATAACTTGGCTGTGATCAGGCATTGCCCTATGCAAATCCTCGGCGATCGCTTGATCTTGGCTAGGTTGAAAGGGAATTAACAGCATATAGGCACCAGTGGCTTGCTGCAACCAGACTAGGGCTTGGGTGAGATTGTTTAAGCGATCGGGGGTAAGTTGACTATGGGCTCGCAAACAGACAGCAATGCGGGGGGCAGGTAAATCCCAAATCTGCGGTTGCGGTTGAGCTGCTAGCGCCCATACTGGATCAGGTGCAATTTGGCTGGGAATTTGCCAGGTTTGTAAAAGTTGAGCCGAATGATCGTCCCTGACACTAATGCGATCGCACCTCTGGAGCACTTGACGGGCAATCCAGCGACTCATGGCATGCTCCAAAGGACCGATGCCCTGGGCCCAAGCGATCGTAGCTAAGCCCAGTTTTTGGGCTAACGCCATGAGACCACCGTAATAAATCGGATTTCTCAGACTAGTAGCATCTTGGATTAAACTGCCGCCACCCCAAATAAACAAATCAGAGCGGCGCAGGCTTTGGATCACACTCAAAACTGAACCACGATCGCGGCATTCCACTTGGTGGAGCTTTTCGGTAGCAGCAGGATCAGCAGACAATACTAGAGGCTGATAGCGATCGCCCAACATCTGCAATAGAGTAGCCAACAGAGCTTCATCACCACCATTGCCTTTGCCGTAGTAGCCACAGAGTAGAGCGCGCTGCATAAGAAATAAGCTTGGGTTGGTAAAGGATTAGCTCTTAGTCCAGTTAGTATAGACTAGGGTACATTTTATTCACCTAAAGATGGAAAGCTGTCGCAATTTTTTGCTCGATCTAGTAGTACAGCAAGTAGAAGCACAAGCGGCTGAGCAGGGCGGCAGATTGCAACAACCCACCAGCAAAAACGAGATCATTGTCTATGCCCTCAACCAACTCCCCCCCATATATGTTGCCACTGAAAAAGACTGGCAAATTCAGGTCAACCAACCCTTGGCGAGCCTGCGTACTTCAATTGAAGATGCCGTATGCTATGCGATTGAAAACCTGTGGATCAACCCCTTTCGCACTTTTCAGGTACACCCTGCGGAACAAGAACTGCCGGCTCTAACCTTACTAAGGTTGCAAAAGCTCCTAGGACAAGAAACCCTAACTTGGCGACAGTTACCAGAAACGGTGCAAAACGCCCTAGAGTACCGTACCCCCACCACTCAAACTATCTCACCACCTTTTTCCGCCGAGTATCTCAGCTATATGCTGCCTGCCCGCCTCAACTGTTACCATGCCCTACGTTTGCCCGTGACTAGGTTAGCGATCGAAAAACTGAATCGATTCCCGCCTGAAGTGATCAAGCAAGTGAGAATTGAAGAGATCGTAGCGATGGCCTTGAGCCAACTGCCGCCCATGTACGCCAGCAACACTGAAGATTTGCTCTCCCATCGCCAACGGGCAAAACAGGAATTAGGTACCAAGTTTGAGCGAATTGTGGATTTGGCTGTGCAGTCGGCGCGCAAGGAATTTTTTAATCAGGGTTTACCCTTATTATTTCATCAGATTAAGGCAGAACGCCGCCAGGCTATGAGTTTGCTCAAGCGCTATTTTCAGAGTGACCAAGTAAATTGGCGCACCTGTGGCGACTTTGTAGAAAATGCCTTGGGGGAAGTCAAAGAGCAAAGCAAGCGGCGCTAACCTGGGAGATTTTAATCCTATGCGCTATCGGCGATTCGGCAAAACCGAGATGATGCTCTCCCAGTACACTCTGGGTGGGATGCGGTTTTTAAGTTCGCAAGCAAACGCGATCGCTACGATTAACCAAGCTGTGGATCTAGGCATCAATCACATCGAAACCGCCAAGGGCTACGGCAATAGCGAAGATTATATTGGTGCAGCCTTCAAACAGGGGCTAAATCAACGGCGCGATCGCTTGTATGTCACTACCAAGATTGCGCCTACTGCTGATGCTAAAACCATGACTAAGTTGATCGAGCAGTCTTTGCGGCGCTTGCATTTAGATTACATTGACAATTTTGATCTGCATGGGATTAATACCCTAGCGCACCTACACCTAGTGCAAGATCCCCAGGGCTGTATGCAGGCGGTAGCAAATGCGGTAGAGCGGGATTTGATTCGTCATGTGGGTTTCTCTACCCATGGCTCTTTGGAATTAATCTTAGCTACGCTCAATACTGGTCTATTTGCTTCGGTCAACCTCCACTATTACTACTTCAATCAGCGCAATTTAGCAGCGATCGCCCTAGCCCAGCAACAGGATCTGGGAGTATTGATTATTTCTCCTAGCGATAAGGGCGGGATGCTCTATCAGCCATCGGCAACCTTGCAAAACCTGTGCGCGCCGCTCACCCCTTTGCAATTCAATGATCGATTTCTATTGGCAGACGCTCGCATTCATACCCTCAGCCTGGGTGCGGCTGATCCCCAAGAACTACAAGCGATCGCCAGGGACTGGGACTATGCACCAGGAGATTTCCCTACCCAGATTCAAGCTCGTCTAGATGCCCAATACCAGACTTTAGGCAGCGATCGCTGTAGCCAATGTTTTGCCTGTCTGCCCTGCCCAGAAAATATCAACATTCCCGAGGTTTTACGCCTACGCAATCTCGACCAAGCCTTTGCCATGACCGAATTCGCTAAGTATCGCTATGGCATGTTTGAAAAAGCGGGTCACTGGTTCCCAGGTGCGATCGCTAATAAATGTACCGACTGCGGTGACTGTCTGCCCCGTTGTCCTGAACAGCTAGATATTCCCAAACTATTGGGTGATACCCATACTCGGCTCCATCATCAAACTGGCAAGCGCCTCTGGGAGTAGCTAGAAGTTACCACCCAGGGAAAAATAAAAGCCCGCATCCTGGAGATTATTGGTTGTGTTGCTCACCCGATTGAGGGGGATACCATAATCTAAACGTAAATTCAACTGTCGCACTGGTTGCCACAGCATCCCTAACCCCAAGCCAAATAGGGTCTGGTTCACGTTTTCGCCACGGCTGTTCCAGACTGTGCCTGCATCCACAAAGGGTAGGAGTTTGAGCACGCTAGTACCATTTTGATCCCAACCAATCGGCAACTGAAACTCTAGGGCTGCCTGAATACCACTGTCCCCGGTAGATTGATTTTGGCGATAGCCCCGCACCGAGAATGGCCCGCCTACGCTAAAGCGATTGAGCGGTAACAAACTATCCCCCGTTAGCTGGGCACTAAGCCGAAATAGCATCAGAGTATCGGGATCTTCACTGAAGCGATGCACCCGTAACACCTGACCCGTCCAGTAAAAAAATCTGCCATCGGGGGAGCCATTGTTCCGAATCGTGCTGCCTAGGATATTCAGTCCCAAATTAAAGCTAGAGCGCAAAGACCAAGCACCCATTTGATCGCGGCTGAGATATTCCTGCCCCAATTTCAACACGGTAGCCTGCGATCGGCCATCGTCAAATTCACCACTCTGGAAATTGAACGATCGCCCATCTAGAGTAGAGTTGCTTTGCTCCAGGGCAGTGGCAAGGCTGAAGGCTATTTCCTGATTGGGATTGCGGATCACTGGCTGGCGATAGCCCAGTTCATAGGTTTGGGCATCCGTGCGAATATTCAAACTATCAAAGGGTGCTTCGGAAATCGTATTCTGCCCCAGGGAAAAATTAAAGTCTAGCGTCCCGCCCGTAGGATTGAGCGGCAACTGATAGCCCCCACTCACACTGTCGGAATTGCTGGCGCGAGTATAACCCAGGGCAACGCGATCGCCAATACCAAAGAGGTTCAATTCCTGCAAGTTAACTCCCGCCCGATAGATGCCAGTAGAAGAATTGCCGTAGTTATCCACTGAGCCGCCCACTCGAAAAGAATTGGCTTCAGTTACCGTTACCTGCAACACACTTTGTCCTGCCCCCGTCCCCGCCGTTAGGGTGGCGCGAATCTCAGCAATTAAAGGATTTAGCCGCAGCAGTTGGAGCTCTTCTTCGATCTTGGCAAAATTTAGGGGTTTAGTTACCCCCAAGGCAATCCGATCGCGCAAATACTGATCGGCTAAGCGTCCTTGCACATCACCTGACCGCTTAATTTCAATCCGCTCTAACTCCCCTTCTAGCACCTGCAAGATCACAATCCCCTGGCTAAGTTGTGGCTGATCCGTAGGTAAAATCGCACGACTAGTAATGTAGCTATTTTCCAGGTATAGCTCACTAATTTTGTCAGCAGTTTCGCGCAGACGCTGCAAAGTCACCGCTTGGTTGAGCAAAGGCTGAATGATTGGTAAAAAATCCGCATCTTTAAATACAGTGCTGCCCTGCACTTTAATCTGCTTGATCGCAATAGTTGGTTCTGCCTGCTCGGATGCTGACGGAGGAGCCTGAGCTAAAGTCCCAGGACTAAAGCCCAGGTTGCCAAATATTACCACCAGCCCTACCAACAACTTCCAGCGTGGTTTAAAGTTAAGGCGATCGCGCAAATGTTTCATCTGATAGCCCACCACTAGCAAAACTACGGCAATCATAGGATATTTTGCGGGTGACAGATAGGTGCAAATTCAAAAATCCTCCTATTCCCACCCAAGGTTTAATCAGTTATGGTTTAGGCAAACCTGATCTAAAACCCTGCCCCTAAGTGAGATGTGGGGCTTCAACCTGCTTGAGAGAAATGCCCTCAATCTTGATCTACCAGGGAGCAATCCTTAACCTATTCTTAAACCAGCTTGTCTAGGTCACCCTCTATGATTTAGTGGTGCTAACCCTATCCAAAATTAAGAGAGTAGGTATGAAATCGATTAGGCGCTTTGCCAAGATATTTATAGCGGTGCTGTTGTTGGTAGTGGTAGGAGCAGAGGTGCTGCGCCAAAACCCTAACCTGTTAGCTACTGCCCAGTCCACCATTTTTGAGTCCTCCCTCCAACCCAGAGGCACGCGCATTCAGATTTTGCATGCTTCTGATTTTGAAGCTGGGATTCCCGCGATCGAAGATGCCCCCAGATTTTCAGCGGTAATTAATGGGCTCAAGGCAGAGTTTCCAGAGCGCACTCTGGTGTTGTCTTCGGGCGACAACTATATCCCTAGTCCTTTTTACAACGCTGGCAGCGATCCTGCTCTCAACAATATCGGCGGGTTAGGCTCTTCTGGCTCACCCCTGGCTGGTAGAGCAGATATTGCTATTCTCAATGCTCTAGGGGTGCAGGCTTCAGCTTTGGGAAATCACGAATTTGATCAGGGTACTAACCAAGTGGCGGCTCTGCTAGGCACTGGTTCTGGCAATCCTGGTACTAATTTCCCCTATCTATCTGCCAACCTAGACTTTTCTACCGATGCGAATTTGCGTTCTCTGGTTACGGCTGATGGTCAACTGGCTACGGCTGCTAGAGGCAGGTTAGCTAAGAGCGCGATCGTCACCACGGCTGATGGTACTAGGGTAGGGGTAGTGGGTGCAGTCACTCCTGGTCTAACTAGTATTACCAGCACGGGTGGGGTTACAGTATTGCCTGCTAATCAGAGCGTAGATAATCCTAACCTGCCAGCACTCGCCGCTGCCATTCAGCCAGCGGTAGATGCACTAGTGGCTCAAGGCATTGACAAGATTATCCTATTAGCCCATATGCAGCAGTTCCGCGTGGAGTTTGGGCTGGCCCCGCTATTGCGGAATGTGGATGTAATTATTGCCGGTGGTTCCCACTCGGTATTCGCCGATGCTGATGATCGCTTGCGGACGAATGATCGCTCCCAGGCTTTTTATCCTAGCCTATTTACCTCGGCCTCTGGGGAACCAGTGATTGTGATTAACACTGGAGCTAACTACCGCTATGTGGGCAGATTGGTGGTGGACTTTGATCGCAACGGCAAAATTATTCCGATCACAATTGAGCCTGGTCGCAACGGTGCCTATGCCACTGATGCAGCTGGAGTAGCAGCCACTGGCAATGCTAGCCCTGATCCTCGAATTAGCGCGATCGCTAGCACGGTTAGCAACGTGGTGATCTCCAAAGAAGGTGTCATCTTCGGCAATACTTCAGTGTATCTAAACGGTCGCCGCGATGATGTGCGTACCCAAGAAACCAACCTGGGTAACCTCACAGCGGATGCCAACCTAGCGGCAGCGCGGAGATCTGACCCTACCACAGTAATATCCCTGAAAAATGGTGGCGGTATTCGTGACAGTATCGGCGCGATCGTTGCGCCTGGGGGCAGTTCTAGTGCCAGCGATGTGCAGTTTCTTCCGCCCTTGGCTGTACCTGCTGCTAACAAACAGGCGGGCAATGTATCTCTGCTAGATATCGAAAATTCGCTCAGATTTAATAATGGCTTGACTTTAGTAACCGTAACTGCTAACCAACTGGCTCGTTTAATTGAGCATGGTGTAGCTGGCACTAGGGCAGGTGCTACCCCTGGTCAGTTTCCCCAAGTCGGCGGCATGGCTTTTAGTTTTGATCCTGCCAGACCTGCTGTAGCGGGTGGAGCCACTATTAGCCGCCTACGCACCCTGGTAGTGTTGAATGATAACGGCTCTGTACGGGATCTGGTAGTACAGAATGGAGCAGTGGTGGGTGATCCCAATCGCACTTTTAGGCTAGTTACCCTGGGCTTCTTGGTAGGAGCACCTAACGCTACTGCTGGTGGTGATGGCTATCCCTTCCCCCAGATCATTGCAGAAAACGTGCAAAGAGCTAATCGCCGCGATCTAGCTCCATCTTCGGGTAATACGATCACTACTGAAGGCGCGGAACAAAAGGCGATCGCTGATTTCTTGAGAGATCGATTTAGCACCACTGCTTTTAGCCAAGCTGATCTCCCTCCTGCCCAAGATCGCCGCATTCAGAACCTGGCAGTGCGTAGTGATACCGTTGCCTCTGGCATTCAGTGATCATTCCCAGTTAATCCTTAAAGGTGGTGCGGAGGCGATTACCTCCGCACTTTCGTTTGCATACCAAGTCGCTTGTAGACTAAAGTTTGGGCTCTCTGGGATCAGCCGCTAATAACAAGGCTGACCTTAAACTGGCTTTGCACAACACCAGAATGATTTTGTTAAACTCAGCGCCAAACTCACCATTTAAAACCTATACAGGGGGCGTGAGCCCCCTATCAGCCTTCAGATCTGCAAGGCCTTTAAACTTAAAGCCAATCTGTAGTTTGGGGAGTTTGGGGCAAGTTATTGGTTTATTAACCCATTCATAACAGAACCTTAACTTTGCAAAGTTATCTTTATTAGTATTCAACCTTAGAGTCACAAAGCTAGTAGCTTAAGAATTAGTTCGCAGCTTAGCTAATTTTTTCTTAATCTAAGCTTTCTTAGCTCTAGTAAATGTGTGGGTTTATACACTGGTTTGGTTTAAATTCTTGGTCTTACCAGACTAGGCCCAAGCATTTTCCGCCTGTTTTTGTCTCCATATTTCCAACAAACTGCCTAACTTTTTAGAGGGATCTTTTAATGACTAACTTCTCCCGCCGAGAGTTGCTCACTTTCTTTGGTGTGAGTGCTGCTACTGCTGTTGTATCTGATGCTTTGGGCGATCGCTTTTTTAGCGGTTTCGGCTCTGCCTCTGCCCAATCTGTGTCTACTACTTTCACCCCTTTACGCATTCCCAGCGCTTTGCCCATCTATCGCGCTCAAAATTCCTTCTTGCCAACTGGCTTAAATGGTCAAGGTTCGGTGTTGCCCACTTCCGCTGATGGCACCATTAGCTCTTTCACCGTCCAAGATGATGTGGTAGTACCACCTGAATTCATTCGCTACACCATCATCGGCTGGGGCGATCGCGTGTTCCCAGATACCAATGAATACTTTGGTTTCAACAACGACTACACCGGCTATGTGCCAATTAACGGCAATAACGAAGGCTGGCTATTCGTCAACCATGAATATACTAGCTATCCCTTCTCCCCGCTCTGCCCTGAAACTCCTAGCGATGTAATCTCGGCTAACCTGCCTGATGCCTTCACTCCAGTCGTTGGTTTCAGCCTACCTCGCCCTCCTGCTGGCACTGCCCCCAATGCTGCTGCTCAACTAGCTGCCCTGAGTGCTAGCGATCGCCGCTTATTTTTGGGTGAAGTAATGTACAACATGGGTAATTCAATCGTCAGAATTACCAAAACCAATGGACAATACGCTCCCTCTAGCAATCGCAGTGGCAACCGCCGTGTGCACGGCTTGTCTGGTTTAGGCATTAACAGCCAACGCACTGATGCTTACCGCACCGTCACTTCTTGGGGGACTCGCTCCTATCAACAGGGCGACCAAAACTTCTTGATCGGTACTGGCCCTGCTGCTACCCAAGTGTTTAACCTAAGCTCTGATGGTCTGGGTAACCGCATCATCGGTACTGCCTATAACTGCTCTGGTGGCGCTACTCCCTGGGGAACTCAAATTTCTTGCGAAGAAAACTTCCAAGCTAGCACTGCATTCTTTGTGGGCGTGCAAGAAGCAGTAAATCCTAACGGTACTCAAACTGGCTACATTGCCAACACTCCTGGTAGTGAGTTCGGCTTGGTGGGCGAAAAGTATGGCTGGTGCGTAGAGCATGACCCTGCTGATCCTAGCTTCCGTCCTCGCAAGCACACAGCGATCGGCCGCGTGCGTTGGGAAAATGTTGCCGTTCGCGCCGAGGCTGGTCGCCGCCTCATTGTCTACTCTGGTGATGATCGCCGTGGTGGTCACACTTGGAAGTATATTTCTCGTGGCACCGTAACCAACCCAACTGACAAGCGCAACAGTGCTCTGCTGGAAGATGGGGTAGCCTACGCTGCTAAGTTCAACCAGGATGGTACTGGTCGCTGGATCGCCCTCGTCCCTGGTACTCCTACCGATCCTACTCGTCCTTCCGACTTGTCTTCTGTAGCGTTTGCCAATGGCCAAACTACTGGGGCATTAGCTGCTGGTCGCATCAACCTACCTCGCCGTTCTGGTGTGGCTGGCTCAACCACCACAGGTGGCGTGATCAGCATTGAGCGTGGTGCTACCGAAGATGCTGCATTTGTGACTGGGTCTACTGGCTACCTGGGCAAGACCCTCGCTGACTTCTACACTTCCCAGGGGGCAATCCTGGTAGATGCTTTTGCAGCAGCGAACCTGGCGGGTGCTACTCCTACTGCTCGTCCTGAAGATTTGGAAGTTAATCCTCGCAATCCTCGTGAAATCTTCATTGCCTACACTGACTGCGCTCCTGGTGGCGATGGCTATCCCGATTCGCGCATTTTCCACGTTGCTAAGTTTGGCTCTGAAGTCACCGCTCAGCAGTATTACGGTGGCCTGTACAAGATCGTCGAAGATCAAGAAGATGGCGCTGGTTTGACCTTCCGTTGGGAGCGCTTGATCCAAGGTGGTGAGTC
>JANRLH010000077.1:0-36723 GCA_033762795.1 Pseudanabaenaceae cyanobacterium bins.68 | reverse complement strand
TCGCGACTTGGCTGAGACCAGATTTGAGAGCACTGCCACCCAGATCAGGCTGGAGGTGGAGTCGGCTTACCTCACCCTAGATTCTACCCGCGACCAAATTAAGACCTCCGCTAAGGCGGTAGAAAGTGCGGCTGAGGCGCTGAGATTAGCACGGTTACGACTCACGGCTGGAGTTGGCACCCAGCTAGAGGTGATTCGAGCCGAAGAGGATCTCACCCAGGCAGAAGTGAATCGCTCGGCGGCAATTATTGGCTTCAACCGTGCCCTGGCAGCTTTACAGCGTTCGATTAATCGCATCAGTGCGTCTTAGGATTTTAGGGCTGTGGACCTTAGCGATCGCGCTCTGGATTGTTGCTCCTGTGGTTGCTAGTCCCCTAAAGTTCTCCCTGCCGATTGATGGTCAGATGGGGAAAGCTTGGTTTATTCAACTCTATAGCGATCGCGACCCTAGCTCAGGCGCAAGTGATTGGGGGTGTGGACGGCTCACCTACGATCAGCATAAAGGCACTGATTTTGCGATCGCCCACCTAGGAGCAAAGGTAAAAGTGCTGGCGGCGGCGCCGGGCAAGGTATTGCGGACTAGGGATGGGGTAACTGATCGCCCAGTGCGTGATCTCAACGATCCCCAAATTAAAGGTCAAGAATGCGGCAATGGCGTAGTGATTGACCATGGCAAGGGCTGGGAAAGTCAATATTGCCATCTGCGCCAAGGCTCAGTGGAGGTTAAGCCTGGCGATCTAGTTAGTAGAGGTACTGTCCTAGGTTTAGTGGGGCAGTCAGGCCTAGCTTCTTTCCCCCATGTGCATTTTGAGGTGCGTCACCAAAATCAAGTCATAGATCCATTTATGGGCGATCGCCCTGGCAATGCCTGTCAGAGTCAGCCTCAGAGCCTCTGGCAACAGCCCCTAGCCTATGTGCCTACTGGTCTAATTGATGCAGGTTTTAGCGATCGCACTCCCAGCCTAGAACTAGCAGAGCAGGGTGAACTTAATCAAGCCCAATTCTCTAGTCAAGCGCCCAGCCTAGTCTTTTGGGTAAGGGTATTTGGAGTCTTGGCGGAAGATCAGGAAAGCTGGCGAATTTTGCGTCCAGATCTCACAGTTGATAGCGATCGCCAGCAGCGCATTTCTAGATCTAGCAAGACCTGGTTTAGCTATCTAGGCAAAAACAACCGCCAAACTTTGCCCCCCGGCACTTGGACGGGCGAATATAGCCTCCGCCGTGGCGAACGAACTATCATCAGCCTCAAACGGACTGTGACCATTCAGAACTGATTGGCAAAATTGCCATTTGCCTGACCATGGCAAGCACAAAACTTGCTAGAGTAATAAAAATCTCATCGTCGCTCCTATGGATAATCGTGGCATCAAGTTCTGCGATCGCGCCGAGCAAGTCGATCTACTCCAGCTTCAAGCCCTTTTAGATCTCAGTGCTTTTTGGGCTAAAGGTCGCACCCTAGAAGGACTAGCGATCGCGATCGCCAATTCTGAACCCGTGATCTCAGTTTGGGATCAGCAACAACTGATTGGTCATGCCAGAGCCACCTCGGACGGCATTTATCGAGCCACCATTTGGGATGTGGTCATTCACCCCGATTATCGTGGTGGTGGTCTGGGGCGCAAGCTGGTGCAGACCGTACTAGCCCATCCCAAGGTGAGTCGAGTTGAGCGCGTCTACCTGATGACCACCAACCAACAGCAGTTTTACGAACGTATTGGCTTTAGCGAAAACCCCACCACCACCATGGTTCTTGCTAATCAGCAACTCTGCCAGGTAGAAGTACTGCTAATTCAAGCTAGCCAAACTAGTTAGCGGCGCAGTACTACCATTTGATTCCCTACCACTGGGCTACGCGCCACCAGAGCCTTGGACTGATCGGCAATAATCAACTTCTTAAATTTCAAACCCTGGGCGCGATCGAGCAAATCCGCTAATAGCTGTTCTTGGCGGTTAGGGCTAAGCTGATACCAGGCATCGGTCATCTGAATCACCAACCGCCCCAGCTTAAAGTTAGTTTGGACAGATTGGATCAGAGCTTCGCCATAGCGGTTTGAAACCTCAGCTACTTGAGCTTGAATGTCAGTAACCATGATCTGTTCAGGAGAAATTGCCTGATCTCCCAATTCTGGGGGTAAAACCTGATCTAGGGTCTCTACCAGGTTGGTAGCCACAGGCCTAAGGGTAGGGTTCTGGGCGACTACTGCGTGACTAGGTTTGAGCCAGAAAAACAATACTAGGGTGATGCCAACTGTCCAGAGGGCAGCAGGTTTGGTTCGCCAGGGTTGTATCCTACTCGGCCACTCTACTTGACTGAGGGATCTAGCCAAAGGCGCGATCGCTACCATTAATTTCTGCCAAGCTGAAGTCTGCCCCACTTGACGACTCAAGTTCTGCACTGGCGCTAATGCGGTAAATTTCTGCCACAAGCTAGCCACCTTGGGATCTAGCCAATCGAGCAGCCAGCTAAACCCACCGATCAGCCTGGGGACTAGCTGAGTCTGCACAAAATGCCAAGCCACGCTCAACTCTTGCTGCACTGGTTCAGGCAAAACTGGCTGCTGCAGCTCTGCTGTTGTAGGTTTTAACTTAGCCTGGAGATAGCTTGCCCCCTTGACCAACTGCCATCGGGTCTGATCCAGTAGCGATCGCCCCTGACTATTATCTGCCCCAGGGCTAAACTCAGTAATCAGCCAATTTAGCAGCTTGATCAAGCTTAACCTGAGGCTGATACCTAGCTGTTGACCTGACTGGGAGAGCTTTTCGATTATGTTGTTAAACTGCGCCATAGGTATTTCTACATCTCAAATTCGTACAAATTGTAACAAGACAACCAGATCCCCACCAATGTTTTTGGGCTTGCACAGCTAAAGCTAGAATCACTGACCTTAGGCAGTTCAAGATAAGTTACATTTCTATGCCAGCGATCGCCTAGATGCCAAGATAGAGTAGAGAGACTTAAATTGTTAGTGGGGCAGGGAAATATTCTCGCTCACCCAAATCTGCTTCCTATGAAAATTTTGGTTTTAGCCTGGGAATTTCCACCCCGCATTGTTGGCGGTATCTCCCGTCATGTGGCAGGGCTGTATCCCGAATTGGTCAAGCTAGGCTATCAAATTACCCTAGTAACGATCGCTTGGGACAACGCGCCAGAACAAGAAGTGGTCAACGGCATTGAAGTCCATCGTGTGCCGGTTCCCCACAACCCCAACTTCTTTGCCTGGGTAGAAAGCATGAACTACCACATGCAGCAGTATCTGCAAGCTCAAGACCGCCTCAGCCAATTTCACCTAATCCATGGCCACGATTGGCTGGTGAGTGACGTGGCAATCGATCTTGCCAAATTTAGCCAAATCCCCCTAATTGCCACTATTCACGCCACCGAGTATGGACGTAGCCACGGTATTCATACGGATGCTAACCGCCATGTGCATGATAAAGAAATCGCCTTCAGCCAGGCTGCCGATCGCGTGATCGTCTGCTCCAAATATATGCGTGGCGAAGTCGAGCGCGCCCTGCAATGCCCAGATACCAAAGTAGATGTGGTCTATAATGGTCTTACTCCCAATCGAGTTTGCCTAGATCCAGACTTTGATCCGAAGCAATGGCGCAGCCAATATGCCAACCCCGATCAGAAAATCGTGTACTACGTTGGCCGGATCACCTATGAAAAAGGCATTTTTGTCCTACTCAATGCCGCGCCCCAAATTCTTGCAGCCACCCAAGATCAAGTTAAGTTTGTGATCATTGGCTCTGGAGATAGCTATACCAACCTACTCAAACAACAGGCTTGGGATCTAGGTATTAGCCATCAGGTGATTTTCACGGGCTTTATGTCCGACCAAGACCTTGGCAAATTTCAATTGATTGCTGACTGTGCGGTGTTTCCCAGCCTGTACGAGCCCTTTGGTATTGTCGCCCTAGAGGGGTTTGCCGCCAATGTGCCAGTCGTAGTATCCAATACTGGCGGCTTACCAGAAGTAGTAATTGATCAGGTAACTGGAGTAGTAGTTAGGGTCAATGATGCCGCAGCCTTAGCCCAAGGAATTTTACAGGTATTAGAAGATGTCGATTACGCCCAAAAACTAGTCCAGGCAGCCAATATTGATCTAAAACAGCGCTTTAGTTGGCAAGCGATCGCCCATCAAACTAGCCAAGTCTACGCCCAAGTCTTGAAAAAAAATTAAGCTGACACATCCAAAAGCAGTATGATCAAAACTTGAAGCAGCTTATAGCAATTTATTCATGGCAAACCTGAAGTCTATCCGCGATCGCATCAGTAGCGTTAAAAATACCCGCAAAATTACCGAAGCAATGCGCTTAGTTGCCGCCGCCAAAGTAAAACGCGCCCAACAGCAAGTCCTAGCCACCCGCCCCTTTGCAGATCGTCTAGCCCAGGTACTCTACCGCCTGCAAACTCGCCTTAAATTTGAAGATGCCAGCCTGCCTTTGCTCCAGCAGCGCCCTGTCAAAACTGTAGCAATTATGGTAGTTACAGGCGATCGCGGTCTCTGCGGTGGTTACAACACCAACTCTATTCGCCGTGCCGAAGAACGCGCCAAAGAACTCTCCGCCATGGGAATCAGCTACCAGTATGTGCTAGTCGGACGGAAAGCGATTCAGTACTTCACCCGCCGCGATCAGCCAATTGCTGCCAAGTTTATGGGCATTGACCAAATTCCTACTGCCAAAGATGCTGTAGCGATCGCCGACCACATCACCTCCGCTTTTCTAGCAGGCAATGTTGACCGCGTTGAATTGATCTACACCAGATTTATTTCCCTGATTAGCTCTCGCCCTGTAATTCAAACCCTACTACCCCTAGATCCCCAAGGTCTAGAGCCCAAAGATGATGAGATCTTTCGCCTGATCGTGCGCGGCGGTAAATTCCAAGTAGATCGGCAACCGCTCGAGACCACTGTGCGCGAGACCCCCAGTGAGATGATCTTCGAGCAAGATCCCACTGAAATTCTAGATGCCCTCCTGCCCCTCTACATCGACAACCAACTGCTACGGGCATTGCAAGAGTCGGCCGCCAGTGAGCTAGCTGCCAGAATGACTGCCATGAACAACGCCAGTGACAACGCCGTGGAGATTGTCAAGAGTCTGACCTTGCAATACAACAAAGCTAGGCAAGCTGCTATCACCCAGGAAATTTTAGAAGTAGTAGGGGGAGCCGAAGCCCTGAGATAGTTGAGAGCACCATTTCTAACTTGCATCAACCTTTTCCATTTGGAGTGACAGCTAATGATAAAAATTGTTATGGTAGGATCAAATCACAGGCTAGGGCGTCCAACATGAGCGAATCGCTGATCAAACTACGCATATCAAT
Source organism: Pseudanabaenaceae cyanobacterium bins.68 (assembly GCA_033762795.1). Lineage (GTDB taxonomy): Bacteria > Cyanobacteriota > Cyanobacteriia > Pseudanabaenales > Pseudanabaenaceae > JANRLH01. Next base: position 31,394 of record JANRLH010000077.1, on the reverse strand, counting down.
TCCCCCAGTTGAAGGAGTAGAAGATGCTCCGATCGCCGCTGTAGCTGCACTAGCTCACAAGATGGGTTTTAGTGAAGAAAAAGTGCAGAACATCATTCAGGCGCTCACTGAAGCCTGCGTAAATTCAATTCTGTACACCACCCCATCCGAAATTGACATCGAAGTAGTAGTGGCGATGACTGAAACTAGCATGATCATTGAAGTGCGCGATCAAGGGCCTGGCTTTGATCCTAGCAATGTTCATCCGCCCAACTTTGATGAAATTATCTCAAATGGCACCAAAAATGGTGGCTTTGGCCTACACATGATCAAAGAACTAGTAGACAAGTTAGAGATTGAGTCTTCCAGTAATGGCACTATTGTGAGAATGAGTGCCTTCCTGCCTTAAGGGACTGCTGCCCACTCACAAATATTATCAGACCCAAACCACACTCCACCCCGTAAAACCATGACCCATTCCTCCTTTCTTCAAGACGACCTCAAAATATCTGAGCAGCAAGATGACCAACAGGTAATCCTCAAGCTAACTGGAGCCTTGAGCGTGACCACTGTGCCTCAGTTTAGGCAGACCGTGCAACCATACCTAGAAAAAAAGTTGTCTTTAATTGTTTTAGACTTTGAAGGAGTAACCAAAATTGTTAGTCGTGGTGTGGGGGCAGCGATCGACATGGCGGTTCAAGCAAAAAAGCAAGGCTCTAAGCTACGGATTGATAATGTGGGCAAGTATGGTCGCTCTCTTTATATCCAAGGGGTGCATCTAGTAGCTGAAGTGCCAGAGCTAGATGGGTTTGAGCCATAACTTGTTGATTTGGTTCCTAGTTTCGGTAATATAGAAGACCAACTATTTTCTTTCAGGCGGTCTAGCTGCCGCAATCAAACTTATGGCTCAAATGTATTACGATACCGATGCAAACCTTGAGGTTCTGCGCTCTCAAACCATAGCCATTATTGGTTACGGTTCTCAAGGTCATGCCCATGCCCTCAACCTTAAAGACAGTGGGCTAAACGTGCTGGTGGGGCTATACCAAGGCAGTAGCTCTTGGACGAAGGCGCAGGCAGAGGGTTTAACCGTAAAAACCGTGGCCGATGCGGCCGATGCGGCCGATCTGATCATGATCCTGCTACCCGACGAAGTGCAGAAGGCTGTTTATAGCCAAGAAATTCTCCCCCACCTCAAAGCAGGTAAAACTCTCGCCTTTGCCCATGGCTTCAATATTCATTTTGCCCAAGTGGTTCCCCCTAGGAATGTAGACGTAATCATGGTGGCTCCTAAGGGGCCTGGGCATTTAGTCAGACGCACCTATACCCAAGGTCAAGGCGTGCCTGCCCTATTTGCAGTTTATCAAGATGCTTCTGGTCAAGCCCGCGATCGCGCCATGGCTTATGCTAAAGGTATTGGAGGTACTAGAGGTGGCATTTTAGAAACCAGTTTTAGGGAAGAAACTGAAACCGATCTATTTGGTGAGCAAGCAGTATTGTGTGGCGGTTTAAGCGCCTTGATCAAAGCTGGCTTTGAGACCTTAGTAAATGCTGGTTACCAACCAGAACTCGCCTATTTTGAGTGCTTACACGAGGTGAAGCTGATCGTTGATCTAGTAGTCGAAGGTGGACTAGCCAACATGCGTCACAGTATTTCTAACACGGCGGAATATGGTGACTATACCCGTGGCGATCGCATTATCACTGATGCAACTAAAGCCGAAATGAAGAAAATCCTGGCAGAAATTCAATCTGGGCAGTTTGCGCGCGAGTTTATCTTGGAAAATCAAGCGGGCAAGCCTGGTTTTACAGCCATGCGTCGTCACGAGGCAGAACACCAAATCGAGTCCGTAGGCAAGGAAATCCGAGCAATGTTCCCCTGGTTAAAGAAGATTTAATAATTTAAGGTGTGGGGCTAAGCCCCACTTGTTATTTTATCTAGCTTATTTTATTCAGTTGCTTCTTCTACGGCCACACTGACTGGAATAGTCATAGTCACAGGAGGATGATTCATCTGCTCGCGATACTTGGCTGCCATTTCATCGGCTTTCTCGTAGACTAGCTGAGGGTCTTTAACCATGTCTCCTGGTTCAGCTTCTAGCTGCTTGGTAGATAGGGAGATCCGTCCCCTTTCCGCATCTAGATCGATGATCATTACCTTCACTTCATCATTTACATTGAATACGCTGTGGGGTGTATCGATATGCTCATGGGAGATTTCAGAAATATGGAGTAGACCGCTCACGCCGCCGATATCAATGAAAGCACCATAGGGCTTGAGTCCGCGCACAGAACCGATTACCACTTCGCCTACCTCTAGCTTGTTCATCTTGCGTTCTACTAAGGCACGGCGATGGCTGAGCACTAGGCGGTTACGATCCTCGTCTACTTCTAAAAACTTGAGGGGCAATTCTTCGCCGACCAAATCCTCTTTGGGTTTGCGGGTGCTGATGTGGGAGCCAGGGATGAAGCCGCGCAGCCCTTCAATTCTGACTAAGGCACCACCGCGATTGGTAGCAAAGATTAAGGAGCGCACCGTAGCATCTTCCTTTTGCAGTTGACGCACCCTTTCCCAAGCTCGCATATACTCAATCCGACGAATTGAGAGGGTAAGCTGCCCTTCTTCATTTTCATCCGCTAGAATAAAGAACTCCCGCACATCACTGTCCTGTAGGACTTCCTGGGGTTGATCAATGCGGTTGATCGACATTTCCTGAATGGGAATGAAAGCAGCGGTTTTAGCACCAATGTCGATTAAGGCTCCCCTTGGTTCAAGGCTAAAGACGGTGCCCGGAACGATGTCACCTGGGTTGAAGTTATAGTCATACTTGTCGAGTTTGGCCTCAAAATCACCTGTGTTAAAGCCGATCTCGATATTGGCTGAAAGGGCTTGGGTGGCACCACCGGCGAATTTATTACCAAATTTGTTGCCATACTTGAGATTGAGCTTGGCAGCTTTAGCATTTAGGCGCTTAGTTTGCTTTTTACTACCGTTGGGCTTGGTGGTGTTAGGCTCTGATTCTAGGCTTTGTTCCTCAACGTTTTCGTGGTTGACCATAGTTACAAGGGTGTTCAAGGGGTTTTCAAGGTTTAGGTGGTGATCAAGGTCGGTTTAGCCTAACTTGATCTAGGATTTTGACTCAAGGTTAAGCGGAGATTAGGGGGTGTGGGACTACGCCCTCAACCTCTCTGTCTGCTGTTCTGTCTACTGAGTTGGTTGAGCCCTAGCTAGAAGAATTTGAATACTAGTAATAAAACTTGTATACAAATATCTTTGAGTAGCTATACTAAATCTCCAAAGTTAGACTACAGATCGATTTATGTAGGTTGCAAGGGTGCTCCCCTGGGTGGGGCACAGCCCCATACCCCTAATAATCTGTAGTTGGCATTCAGGGAATTGGGATGATTAGACATAGATTGAGTATTATAACTAATCTTGGGCAAAATTATCTAGCTATTTACGCTTGAGTTTGGCAATGAAAAATCCATCTAGTTGATCTTGATGGGGCAGGGTTTGAATGTAAATCTGGTCAGGGAAAGCAGGATGATGGCAGGGAGCTAGTTGCCATTCGGGTTGGGTAGCTAAAAATTGATTAATAATCTGGATGTTTTCCCCAGAATTGAGGGTGCAGGTGGAATAAACTAGGCAGCCTTGGGGTTTTACCCAGGTGGCAGCAGTGGTGAGCAGTTGGAGTTGCAATTTGGTGAGGTGGTGAATTTCGGTGGGATTTTGCCGCCAACGGGCATCGGCATGGCGGTGGAGGGTGCCAAGGCCAGAACAGGGGGCATCGACCAGAACTGCATCTGCTTGTTGAAGTGGGAACTGGGCAGGTTTTTTGCTATCGCCCAAGTGGGTCTTGATGCTGGTGAGTTGCAAGCGATCGCGGTTTTGGACAATCTTTTTGAGGCGATGATCATAGAGATCACAGGCATGGATCTGACCTTGATCGGCGCTGAGTTCAGCCAGGTGGCAGGTTTTACCCCCAGGCGCGGCACAGGCATCGATGATCATTTGACCAGGCTGGGGATCGACTACTGCTGCAACTAGCTGAGAGGCGGCATCTTGAATACTCCACCAGCCTTGCTGGTAACCAGGTAGGTCAGTGATTTTACCAACTTGACCATCTAGGCGGAGGGCTTGGGGGAGGTGGGGGAGGGGGGTGGTGGAAATTCCTTGGGCTTGAAAGGCAGCTTGCACTTGGGCGGGGGTGGCTTGGAGAGGGTTGACCCTTAAATCAAGGGTGGGAGAGCGGTTGAACCATTCGCCTAACGCGATCGCCTGCTCGATTCCATATTCAGTTTGCCAAAGTTGGAGGAGCCAGTCGGGATAGCTGAGGCGACAGCCCGGGTCAGTAATCTGCTCCACTAGACCTAGGGGACGGCGGGCAATTTGTCTGAGGATAGCATTCACCAAACCAGCTAGACCTGAGAGGCGGTTGTGTTTGGCTAGTTCTACGGTGGTGTTGACGGCGGCCGAGGCGGGAATATGATCTAAGAAGAGTAATTGATACACTCCGATCACCAGAATTAATTTGAGATCTAGGGGTTGCTTAGCGATCGGCTGCTGGGTGAATTGATCGATGATGGTGGTGAGGGTACGGAAGCGGCGGGTAGCTCCGTAGGTGATCTCGGTGGTCAGGCGGGTATCTGGGCTGGAGTGGTGGCGAGCAAGAATTTGGTGCAGGGCGGCATCGGCATACTTGTCGTATTTGTGGATCAAGCGCAGGGCATCAAGGGCGGCTTGGCGTGGCTCAAATGGCTGCATGGAGAATGCCGATCTGGTCAAAGGGGAAAAATCGAAAGATGGCACGACCAATGATATTTTGACGGGGGAGATAGCCCCATACATGGGAGTCGTTGCTATTGTTGCGATTATCTCCCATTACCCACAGGTAGTCCGGCGGAATCAGGATTTCTCCCTGGTCGGGTAGCTCATAGTCAATCGGTTCGCTAATATAGGGCTCAATCTGGGCAATCCCATTCAGAAATAGTTGACCGTCATGAATGCTTAAGCGATCGCCTGGTAGCCCAATTACTCGTTTGATATAAGCTTTGCTGTGAGCTTCCCGATCTGGGAAGGGGGGATAAAACACAATAATCTCCCCCCGTTGGGGTAACTGCCAGCGATGGGTCAGTTTTTCCACCACGATGCGATCGCCCACTTGCAGGGTCGGTTCCATGGAGCCAGAGGGAATGTAGCGGGGTTCAACTACCAGAGTACGCAGCAGGATGGCAAGTACCAGAGCAGTAAGGACAATTTGGATGTTGTCACGCTGACTCCACCAGCTTTTAGGGATGGTTGGGGTGGGTTCGCTCATCCTATTTGCCCCTGGAGTTGGGATCACCAAAGCGGCTATCTGGTGGCCAATAGCGAAATACTGCCCGTCCCACTAGATTTTCGGCAGGGAGGAAGCCCCAAGCATGGGAGTCAAGGCTGTTGTTACGATTGTCGCCCATTACCCAGTAGCTATTGGCTGGTACGGTGAAACTGGGTTGGGGCTTGAGGTTGAGCCGCTCTGGTACAAAGCAGTTGGGACAGGCATCGGGATTGTTGGGGTCAAGGTTAGGCAGTTGATAAGCGGGAGGCTCGGCAATGTAGGGTTCAGGGATGGCTTCACCGTTGATGTAGACTTTGCCTTGAGTAATGCTAATTTGGTCTCCTGGTAAACCGATCAGCCGCTTGATATAGACTTTGGTATTGTCTGGCACTACTGGGGTGTTGGGGGGGTAAAACACTACGATTTCTCCCCGTTGGGGTGGGCGAAAGCGATAGCTAATTTTTTCGATGATTAAGCGATCGTTGATTTGGAGGGTTGGCTCCATGGAGCTAGAAGGGATATATCTGGGTTCGGCAATGAACCACCTGACTCCGAAGGCTAATGCCACAGCAGTAATTACGGTAACGCCGTTTTCTTCAATTAGCCCCCGCCAACCTTTGGACTTTTGACGTTGCTTAGCGATCGGTTCGGTGGGGGAGTCGCTGGAATTTGGCTCAATGGTCATGGGTCTGCCTAAAACTAATTATTACTCATTCTAACTACTTGCCGAACTTATGCACTTGGGCAACAAAACCAGCTTTGCGCCTTGCTTCCCAACCTAGAGATTTGCCCAGCTAGCCTAACTGAAATTGCTGATGAATCTTTTGTAAAGCTCTGACTGCCTCGCTTTCGCGAATTACGCAGCTAACTTTAATTTCGGAGGTGGCGATCATTTCAATATTGATTTGTAGTTGAGCTAGGGCTTGAAACATCTGGGCGGCAACACCTGACTGATTTGCCATGCCTGCACCGACAATACTCAGTTTGGCGATTTTACCATCGGGCTCGATCGCGCCGCAGCCGAGTTGGGCGGCAATTTGACCCAGGGCAGTTTTGGCTTTAGCTAGATCGGCAAGTGCGACTGTAAAGGCAATATCGTTGCAGTTTTGGTCAGACTGGGACTGAATGATCATGTCGATGCTGAGCCCTTGATCGGCTAAGTGTTGAAAGATGCGAGCCGCAGTTCCGGGTAAATCTGGTACTTTGCGGATGGCGAGGCGGGCGCGATCGCGATCTAGGGCAATGCCACTCACAGCAGTAGTACAGGTGGAGCAAGTCGGAGAGCTAATTAATGGCACACCAAAGCTCTCGGTCAGACAAGCGATCGCCGTTTCGCTTTCAGTTTTACTGATCACGCAGCTAAGCTTGACCTCTGAAGTAGAAATGATTTGAATATTTACTCCAGCTTGGCTGAGGGCGGTGAACATTTGGGCGGCAATTCCTGGTCGCCCGACGATTCCTGCACCCACAATGCTGACTTTAGCGACATTGCTATCAATCACTACAGTTTCAGCGCCTAAATCTAACCCTTGGGTGACCGCTTGGGCTAGATCTAGGTCTTGAGGGGGGATAGTAAAGACAATGTCGTTCAAGTCGCCGCGATCGCCATGGTTTTGAATCGACTGTACAATCAAATCGACATTGACCTGCTGTTGCGCCAGCGCAGTAAATAGCTGGGCGGCAATGCCAGGTTGATCTGGAACCCCCAATAGAGCTACCTTGACCTGCTCTGTGTCTACCATCACTCCCTGCACAAAGCCACTGGTTTCTAGAGCCCTATGATCGCCATTACTGATTTCGGGGCAGACCACTAAAGTGCCAGGATCATCTAACCAAGTGGAACGCACCGACATTTTCACGCCAAAGTTGCGGGCAATTTCTACGGCACGGGGATGTAAGACCTTAGCTCCCTGGCTAGCTAGTTCTAGCATTTCATCGCAGGTAATTTGCTCTAGCAGTCTCGCCTCTGGGACTAAATTGGGATCAGTGGTGAGAATGCCTGGTACATCTGTATAAATTTCACATAAATCAGCTTTAAGGGCGGCCGCGATCGCTACTGCCGAAGTGTCAGAGCCACCACGACCGAGGGTAGTAAATTCATCCGAGTCGGGCATGATCCCCTGAAATCCAGTCACTACCACTACTTGCCCCTGATCTAGATGCTGGCGGAGGCGACTAGTTTCAATCCGCAAAATCCGAGCGCGACCATGTTGGGGTTCAGTAATAATCTGTACTTGACGGGCATTGAGCGCGATCGCGGCTTGACCTTGAGACTGTAAACAAATTGCCAACAGACAAGTAGTTACCTGTTCACCTGTGGCTAGCAATAAATCCAGTTCTCGCTCAGACTCAGGCTGGTATGCACCCAGTCCTACCTCTCTAGCCAACTGAATCAGCTTATCTGTATCTTTGCCCATGGCCGACACCACCACTACCACCTGGTTGCCAGCACGCAGGGTAGCCATGATTCTGGCTGCCACCCCCTTAATTTTGGTGGGATTAGCCACGGAAGAACCACCATACTTCTGCACAATCAAGCCCATACCCCAACCCTAAAAAATTATTTTTGTCAGCATAGCCGAAATTCACCCGCGTTGCATATTCTTGGGCTAGTTCCCAATCCTTCACTCCAGATCAAAATTTTCCAAAGCGATCGCTACATGAGTCCAGTGGGTGCCTCCCTGTAAAAACACCACATAGGGTTCCCGCAAGGGGCCATCTGCCGAAAGTTCAGAGGTACTGCCATCAATAAAAGTACCGCCAGCCATCACTAATTGACTGTCATAGCCAGGCATGGGCGCTGGCACTGGATCCACATAGGCATCGATTGGCGAACAGCGCTGTAAATTACGACAGAAGCTAATTAATCTGGCAGCATTGCCCAACTTGATCGCCTGAATGACATCACGGCGAGGCTCAAATGGTAAAGGCTTTACCTCGTAGCCTAGCCGCTCAAATATGTAAGCAGCCAAGTAATTACCCTTAATTGCTTCCCCGACCATTTGGGGCGCTAGAAATAGCCCCTGCAAGAGCAAACGATTTTGGTCAAAGGTTGCCCCTGCCCCCAGACCAATGCCGGGAGCCGTCAGTCTTGCTGCTGCTGCCGCCACATAGTCTGCCTTCCCTGCCACATAGCCCCCCGCCGTCACAATCGTACCGCCAGGATTTTTAATCAGGGAGCCGGCGATTAAATCTGCTCCCACTTGAGGTGGCTCTAAATCTTCTACAAACTCGCCGTAGCAGTTATCCACAAAACAGACAGTGTTGGGGTTCTGTGCCTTCACTCGCCGCACAATTTCGCCAATTTCCGCGATCGCCAAACTAGCACGCCAATCATAACCACAGGATCTCTGAATTAACACCATCTTGGTGTGGGGTTTAACTGCCCTATCCAGAGCTTGCCAATCTACTTTACCGGCAGAATTAAGCTCCACCTGGTCATAGCCAATGCCAAAATCTTTGAGAGAGCCAGTAGCTCCAGGTCTAGTGCCAATTACCTGTTCTAGGGTGTCATAGGGCGCTCCTACCACCGACAGTAACTGATCCCCAGGTCGCAAAATACCAAACAAGCAGCAAGCGATCGCATGAGTTCCTGACACAAACTGCACCCGCACCGCCGCCGCCTCAGCCCCCATCACCTGGGCAAACACCTGATCGATCACCTCCCGCCCCAGATCGTCGTGACCATAGCCGGACACACTGGCAAAATGGTGCGCCCCCACGCGGTAGACACGAAAGGCCGCCAACACCTTCGCTAAATTTTGTTTCACTTGCAGATCAATTTCCCCAAACTGAGGTGACAGTTCAGCGATCGCTGCCGCAATTAGATCAGGATCAATTAACGCCATAGAATTTTGGTAGTCCTAAACGAGTAAGGATGGGAGCTAGGTGGGGGTTTGGGGGCTTCGCCCCTACGACCCCTCTTAAATCCTTACCTTTTTTACCACCACCAGAATTTTTAACCAAGGGCTATCCAACCTAACATAGGATCTACCGTAAATTATGGGTAATGCCCAACCTTAGGTTTACCACCCAGTATATCTGTGCCCCATCCCGCCCATAGCAACGCCAAATTATGCACTTGCCAACCATCCCACCTAGGTTGACAATTAAATAGAAATGTAAGCCATGAACAGCAAATGTTCATCAAATAACGAAGTATGAAAAACGTACTGGCAATTATTTTGGGCGGTGGTCAAGGTTCCAGACTTTACCCTCTAACTAAGTTGCGGGCTAAGCCAGCAGTTCCCTTGGCAGGCAAATATCGGCTGATTGACATTCCCGTCAGCAACTGTATTCACTCTGGCATCGAAAAGATTTATGTGTTGACCCAGTTCAACTCTGCTTCGTTGAATCGACATATCAACCAAACTTTTCGGCCCAATACCTACTCCGATGGGTTTGTAGAAATTTTGGCCGCCCAACAGACCCCCGACAACCCCAACTGGTTTCAAGGTACTGCTGATGCCGTGCGTCAATACCTCTGGCTATTTGATTCCTTTGATGTGAATGAATACCTGATCTTGTCCGGCGATCAGCTTTATCGCATGGACTACAGTGACTTTATCCAGCGCCATCGGGACACCAAAGCTGACATTACCCTATCAGTTCTACCCGTAGATCAAAAACGCGCCTCCGCCTTTGGTCTGATGAAAATCGATCCCAATGGCAAAATAGTTGACTTCCAGGAAAAGCCTAAGGGTGATGCTCTCAGTGCCATGTGGGTAGACACCACCACTCTCGGTCTAGACCCAGAAGCGGCTAGAATCAAGCCCTACATCGCTTCCATGGGAATCTATATCTTCAACAAGCAAACCATGATTGACTTCATGAATGAGCGCAAGGACTTTACTGACTTTGGCAAAGAACTAATTCCCTGGGCGATTTCCCGCTGCAATGTGCAGGCCTATCTGTTCAATGACTATTGGGAAGATATCGGGACGATCGACTCCTTCTACCATGCCAACTTAGATTTAACCAAACACCCCAAACCTGATTTTGATCTATTTGCTTCTGAACAGCCAATTTTTACCCGACCGCGCTACCTGCCCCCAACCCGCGTATTTGATTGCCAGATCAATGACTCGATCATTAGCGAAGGCTGCATCATCGATCGCGCCAAGGTCAGTCATTCCCTCCTGGGCATTCGGCTCAAACTGGCTGAAGGCTGTGTAATTGAAGACTCCCTATTTATGGGTTGCGACTATTATCAATCTGAAACCGAAGTCGCCGAAGATCTGCAAGCAGGTAGAGTCCCTATGGGTATTGGCGCCCACACGGTAATTCGCCGCGCGATCATCGACAAGAATGTGCGGATTGGCAAAAATGTGCAGATCATCAATAAAGATCGAGTGCAGGATTTGATGTGCGAAGAAAAAGGCTACTGCATCTGTAGTGGCATCGTGGTGATTATGAAAAACGCCGTAATTCCAGACGGCACTATTATTTAATCTGATATTTAATCTGATTTAGGAAGTGTTGGAAAAAGGGAGTCTGGGGTTTTACTGCAATTTCCCCCAAAATGGGGTAAGGCAATCATTAAAACCCACATTAAAACCCATGGTGGGGCTATGCCCCCTTTTTTCACCCATTCTTGCAAACTGCAATAATTCACGTTTGCGTAAGTCCTAAGGGCTATTGCATAATGATTTTGCCAAGCTCACCATTTAAACTCCAGGCAGAGGGGTGAAGCACTCAAACCTAATCATCCTGGGGATCTGTAATACTCCTGTGAGCATTGTCTCGTTCTTGCCTACTAGACTTACGCTGACAAATTTAACCTATGCCAGACCTCCAAGAACTGCTCACCCAGCTAGACTTGATCCAGCATATTGCCCAGGCGGGTTATTGGTTGAGTACTCCAGAATTGTGCCGATTGCTGAAATTTGATCCAGCCATGGTCGACACCCTCAATCAACAGCCCCTCAACTTTAAGTTTGTGTGGCGTAACTTCTTAATCACCTACATTAGTCAGCAGGGCAATTCCCAATGTTGGCAAATTCAGAACCAGGCTAATCTACACCTTGCTAGTCCAATTGCTCAAGCCCCCAGCCAAATTGCTAGCCCGATCTTACCTTCTACTTGCGCCCAAATTGAGCAGTTTCTGCCTGCTGCCCTAGCGGCTGAGATTTACCAATATGCCCTGGGGCGGGAGGCTGATTTTGTTTCTACTAGCACCTCCAACAGTAAAGTTGACTACCGTCAGTCCTTATTTTTGCCCCATTTTCCCGAATATGCGGAGTTGATCCAGGAGCGCGTGCGTGCCACTGTGCCAGATCTGCTCCAACATTTGCAGCTTGATCCCTTTGAAATAGACTATATCGAAGCCCAACTCACTAGTCACAACCACGGCAACTACTACAAGGTGCATAATGACAATGGCAGCTCAGATACTGCCAGCCGCGAGCTTACCTACGTCTACTACTTTTATCGAGAGCCAAAAGCCTTTAGTGGGGGTGAGCTAGTGATATATGACAGCAAAATTGAAAATAATTTTTATGTGGCAGCCGAGACTTCCCAGCAAATTCAGCCCCTGAACAACAGCATTGTGTTTTTCTTGAGCCGCTATCTGCACGAGGTGTTGCCTGTCACCTGTCCTTCTCGCGCTTTTGCTGACAGTAGATTTACGATCAATGGCTGGGTGCGGCGTAAAGTCTAGCTAGGTACATAGAGACAATTGCCCAAGCGATCACACAATACCACTTGAGGCACAAGGTTTTTCTCCGTATATTTATAAATATAACTGGCAGCACGGGCTTGAATTTGGGCGGCTAAATAGGCAAAAAATTGCTGCTGATAGCCAGCTTGGTGAATTAGGTGTGCGGCAGCTTCCGCTGTGGCCGCCAGGCGAATTTGCTTGATCAACGGGGAAGGCAAGTCTAGATCCACTGCCAAACTAGTAAGAATTGCCGAGCGCCCATCTGCCAGATGACTGGAGGTATTAAAGATTCCCCCTGCCAGTTTTAAGAGTTTGCCATGGTATCCCACTAGGGTGAGTTCCTTGAGATTCAAGAGTGCAGCTTCTACTAGCATTACCCCTAGCCAGTTAGCAGTCTGGACAATTTCGGTAGTACTAAATCCCAAGTTTTGAGTGACTTGATAGCTATTTGCGCCAATATAAAAGGCAATTCTAGAACTAGTCTTGGCTTTAGTTTGCAGATCGGCGCGAAAATCTGCCAGCTTGTGTTCAGCAGACAGAGGCTGAGAAATACCACTGGTGCCCAGGAGCGCCAAGCCTTCGAGAATACCAAAGGCGCGGTTAGAGGTGCGTTCGGCTAGTTGCTTGCCTTCGGGGAGGATGAATTTCACCCTAGCGCCATGATTTTGTAGTAAGGGAGTGAGGTTGGTTTCTAGGAGTTGGCGAGCATAGCGATAGATCGCAGGGCTACCATCTGGTTTGATCCCTAACCCCATGCCTGCCTCTAAGATCAGCCCAGCACTAGAGCCTGGTTGCAGTTGCACCCAAGCCCAAATGGGAGTGCGATCAGTAAGATCCAAATTGTCTCCTGGATCGCTGAGACAGATACCCAGGGCAGTATCGGCATTGATCTGAGCTACTTGAGCGATCGCGATCTGAACTTCTTGATTTGGGGCAATGGTGAGGCTGACGGTTTTTCTGAGATCATTAGCTAAACAGAGGAGAGCAGCTTTGGCGGCAGCCGCCGCAAATACGGGTAGGGTATAGCCAGACTGGGGCATAGGGTAATTATCAGCTTGAGGGAGAATTTATTTCTAGCAATTTCCGACTGGCGCTAGAATTAGCCATGGTCTTGATCCTGGGGAGTTAACGGTATTCTGCTATTTTTGGCGGCGGTAAATAGTCTAGCAACGATGGTGTTGTTGCTGTATGGCTTAAATGCTTACTGGTTGGTTTTAATGTACTGTGGTCGGCGACTGAGTTGGAAGCCCAAGCTGGCGTTTTTGGGGCAAGTACCGCAATTGGCCCTAGAGTTAGTGTCGAATGGCTATAGTGGGGCACGGCTTGATCCAGTGGATTATCCAGTGGTGACTGTGCAGTTACCGATTTTTAATGAACGCTATGTAGCTCGGCGCCTATTGGATGCAGTTTGTGGACTCGAATACCCGCGCGATCGCTTATATATTCAGGTGTTAGATGACTCGGTAGACGATACCAGGGAAATTTTAAAATCAGCCGTGGAAGACTATCGCCGCGCCGGAATTTGGGTGGATTACATTCACCGCTGTGAGCGAACGGGCTATAAGGCTGGAGCCTTGGCAGCAGCCATGGAGCTAGTGCAGGGAGATTTTATTGCGATCTTTGATGCGGATTTTGTGCCAGCGCGCAATTGGCTGAAGTTGACCATGAGTAATTTTGGCTATGGCAGCGATCGCATAGGGGTAGTCCAAACTCGATGGAGTCATTTGAATCGCCAATATTCCTGGCTAACTGAGTTGCAGGCGGTCGCTTTGGACGGGCATTTTGCCATTGAGCAACAAACTCGATTTGAAATGGGCTATTTCTTAAATTTTAATGGCACGGCGGGAATTTGGCGGCGGCAGGCGATTGAAGATGCCGGGGGATGGCAGGCGGATACCTTGGCAGAGGATATGGATCTGAGCTATCGGGCACAATTACGCGGCTGGCGGGTAGTCTACGATCATGACGTAGAAGCCCTCGGCGAGTTGCCAGTAGCGATCGCGGCGTTCAAGGTGCAGCAATTTCGCTGGGCAAAGGGAGGCATCCAATGTGCCAAAAAGCTGCTGCCAAAAATTTGGGCAAGCTCTAGGGGATGGGATACCAAAATTCAGGCCACCATGCACTTAACTGGCTATTGCGCTCATCCCTTAATGTTGAGCTTACTCCTGCTATCAGTGCCTTTGCTGGCTAATGCCAACCCGGTCAATCAGGCGGGAGAATTGATTCAGCTATGGGGGTGGTTGATGTTGTTGCCTACCTTTGGCCCGCCCTTGTTGTTTATGATTGCTCAGCGCCAACTCTATCCCTACTCTTGGCAAAAGCAGTGCTGGGGGGTGGCAGCTTTACCAATTTTATGGACAGGCTTATCTTTTAGTAATACCAGAGCAGTGCTGGCAGGACTATTTGATCGGCGGGTGACCTTTTGGCGCACGCCTAAGTATGGTGGCAGCGATCGCAGCTATCGACTACCTCTGGATCTATATGCCTGGGTAGAGGTGGCACTAGCCTTTTACAGTGGCTTGGCCTTTTATCTCTGTCTAGAGGTAGGACTTTATCTCAGTGCGGTGTTTGTGCTGCTCTATGTTTTGGGTTACGGGTATGTAGGCGGGCTCACCCTTTGGCAAAGCTGGCGACAACGGGGCTAGGTTTTGGTGGGCAGATCCAACTCACTCACTTCTGGCTGATTGAGTGACCAGCGGTAGGAAACATCAATGCCCTGGTTAGCAAGGTGCTGTTCTACCTGTTTTTGGGTAGCGGCAGCTTTGCGCAGCAGAATAATGATCGATTGAATTTGATCCCGTTGCTCGCGGTTAATAGCGTTGAGGGTTTGACGCTCTAGCAGTTGGAGCAGGAGTTCGTAGTGGATATGAGCGGGAATAGGTACGGGGTGCACTAGGAAATCAGGGGCAGTATTGCGGATTAGGGTTCTGCCTGATGTATGTATTCTAAACTCAATCCAGTGCATCCAAGCATCTCGGTTAGGACTTAGGCAAGTCAGGACTGACGCAGCCTAATTCGGCAACTGTGGGAAAAAGGGAGTTTGAGGGCAAAGTCCCACACCCCACTTAGAGCCAGAGTTTTAGATCACCTTTGCGTAAGTCCTAAATTAACAAGAGTACGGTAAACTCTACCTACTTTGGGCTATCTCCCTCCTGTTGCGATCGCCTCAAAATCGCTAATCTTACTCTTGAGTCAAAGATATATTTCTTGTTTAGGAGTAGGAAGCCTTATGGCAAAAGTAGTAGGAATTGATTTAGGCACCACTAACTCAGTGGTAGCGGTAATGGAAGGAGGCAAGCCTACAGTGATCGCAAATGCTGAAGGCTTCCGCACCACTCCATCAGTGGTAGCTTATGCCAAGAACGGCGATCGCCTAGTGGGTCAAATTGCCAAGCGCCAGGCGGTAATGAACACCGACAACACTTTTTATTCGGTGAAGCGATTTATTGGTAGAAGGTATGACGAAATTGGCAACGAATCTAAGCAAGTAGCCTACAAAGTTTTGAATGCAGGTGGCAATGTCAAAATTGAAGCCCCATCTGCTAGCAAGCAATTTGCTCCCGAAGAGATCTCTGCCCAAGTGCTGCGCAAACTCGTAGACGATGCCAGCAAGTATCTGGGTGAGCAAGTCACTCAAGCAGTAATCACCGTACCAGCTTACTTCAACGACTCTCAGCGCCAAGCTACCAAGGACGCGGGCAAGATCGCTGGGATTGAAGTGCTACGGATTATTAATGAGCCAACTGCGGCTTCTTTGGCCTACGGATTGGACAATAAAGGTAATGAGACCATTCTGGTATTTGATCTCGGCGGCGGTACTTTTGATGTGTCGATTCTTGAAGTCGGCGATGGTGTATTTGAAGTTCTATCCACTAACGGTGACACCCATCTAGGCGGTGATGACTTCGACAAAAAAATCGTAGATTGGCTGGCTAACCAGTTTCAAGCATCGGAAGGCATCGACTTGCGTAAGGACAAGCAAGCCTTGCAACGCCTGACCGAAGCCGCCGAAAAAGCCAAGATTGAGCTTTCTAGCGTCACCCAAACTGAAATTAATTTACCTTTCATTACCGCTACTCAAGACGGGCCTAAGCACTTAGACACCTCCCTCACTCGGGCTAAGTTTGAAGAACTCTGCTCTGATCTGATCGATCGCTGCCGTGTACCAGTAGAGCAAGCCGTACGCGATGCGAAGATTGATAAAGCTAAGATTGATGAGGTAGTGCTAGTAGGTGGCTCTACTCGTATTCCCGCTGTTCAGGAAGTTGTGCGTCGCATCTTGAACAAAGAACCCAATCAGAGTGTGAATCCTGACGAAGTAGTGGCGGTAGGTGCTGCGATTCAGGCTGGGATCTTGGCTGGTGAAGTTAAGGATATTCTGCTACTAGATGTCACCCCCCTATCTTTGGGAGTTGAGACCTTGGGTGGTGTAATGACCAAAATTATTCCCCGCAACACCACTATTCCTACCAAGAAGTCTGAGACTTTCTCTACGGCGGTAGATGGTCAAAGCAATGTGGAGATTGTGGTGTTACAAGGGGAACGGGAAATGGCAACCGATAACAAAAAGCTCGGCACCTTCCGCCTCGATGGGATTCCGCCTGCGCCCCGTGGTGTACCCCAAATTGAAGTCACTTTTGACATTGATGCCAATGGCATTTTGGCAGTAACTGCCAAGGATAAGGGTACGGGCAAGGCTCAGACTATCAGCATTACCGATGCTTCTACTCTACCTGATACTGAAGTAGAGCGGATGGTAAGAGAGGCTGAGAAAAATGCGGCTGAAGACAAATTGAGAAGAGAGCGGATTGAGAATAAGAATCAGGCTGACTCTTTGGTATATCAGGCTGAGAAGCAGTTGAAAGACCTAGCTGACAAGGTACCTGAAGCTGACAAGACTAAAATTGAAGGCTTGATTAAGGAATTGCGCGAAGCAATTAACAGCGATAGCCACGACCAAATTAAGTCCTTGAGTGAAGATCTCAAGCAAGCGCTTTATGCTTTGAGTACTGCGGTCTACAGCCAAGGTGGTGATAATGCTTCTAACGATTATGATGCCGCAGAGCCAAGCGATCGCACCAAAGACTCTGCCAGTGGCGATGACGATGTGATTGATGCCGATTTTACTGAGTCTAAGTAAACGGCACTGCATATCGCAGAGATAATGGGGGCTGCGCCCCCCTGTAAAAGGGAGTTTGGCAAAACCATCCCTTTTGTCACCCATTAACTTGCAAACTGCAATATTTATGGGGTGATTGAATTGAGCAGGCCTTCGGGTGGCAATATTTCAATCCGTTTTTGGCTGATTTCTACGTTTATCGCGATCGCTCCCACAAAGGGCACCAAAATTCGTGCTGTGCCAGTGTCGATTTCTAGGAGATCGTTTCCTGCCGCGATTACACCGATTACCTCGCCAATGTATGCCTGGGAAGTGTGGTGATAGACCAGGCAGCCAATTAAATCTGGGACATGAAATTCCTCTGGAGCTAAGCTAGGGCGCTGGGTGCGAGGTACCATCATCCACAGGTCTCGTAATTCGGCAGCGCGATCGCACGTCTGAATTTCGGCAAATTTCACTACATAAATATTTTGCTTACTGGGTAGGATTCTGCCCGAGACTAGATGCAATAACTGATTTGGCTCTAGTTCGGTGTGGGCAAGCCACCTTTGACCTGGTTGGGTAAAGCGTTCGGCAAAGTCGGAATAGGAATAGACCCGCACCTCACCCTTTAGTCCTTGGGGGGCAAGAATTTTACCAATTACTAACCATTCAATCATATACTCAGCCAGAATTTTTACTCCTAAAATATAATCCCCCAAATGGGGGTAGCGCTTTAAGTTGGGAATCGATTACAGATGTTTAAGTTTCGGCAGCAAAATTTTGGCATGAGTATCACAACCAACTCTACTGAAGAAGTTTCTGGGCAAATTCCTCAACAGATTTCTGAGCAAGCTTCTCAACAAGTTTCCGGGCAGGCTGACGAACCTACCACCAATTCTCATCAGATTCCGCTTGCCAAACCTCGCCGTCCTTGGAATTTCTTTACTCTAGCCCTATATATTCTGGCTCCAGGAATCGTAATTGCTACAGGCTATTGGGTAATTAATCGCAGTGGTAGCCTAGATGCCCCACAGCAGAATGCTGTTCCTGTAAAACCGCCCGTAACCATGGTAGGAGCACTGGGCAGGATTGAGCCAGAGGGCGAAGTGCTAAAAGTAGCACCGCCATCTACTTTGGGCAGTTCTCGGATCATCAAGTTGAAGGTGAGGGAAGGAGAGCAAGTTAAAGCCAATCAGATCATTGCCCTTTTGGATGGTTATGATCGCGCGATCGCTACGGTGAAACAAGCAGAAGCCCAAGTTCAACTTCGCCGCAGTCAGCTAGCCCAGGTCAAAGCTGGGGGCAAAAATAGCGATCGGGCAGCCCAAACTGCCAATACTCAGGCTCTGGAGGCCAATCTCCAAAGATTGAGATCTGAGCTAGAAATCGCCCAGAAAGATCTGAACCGCTATCAAACCCTATTAACCGCAGGCGCTACTTCAGAAATTGTGCGAGATAGCTATGCGCTCAGGGTAAAAACCCTCCAGGGACAAGTGGCTCAAGCCCAAAAACAAATCCTCCAAGCGGCCAACTTGACTCGGAGTGTGTCTGAGGTTAAGCCTACAGATATCCAAGTGGCAGAGGCGCAACTTCAAAGCGCGATCGCTGATCTAGATAAGGCCAAGGTCGAATTGATCTACACGGAAGTACGCGCACCAGTGGCGGGAGAAATTCTGAAGATAATTGCCAAAGCTGGTGAGGCGGTGAGTGGGGCAACTGGGGTAGTAGAAATGGGTAATACCAAGCAGATGTATGTGGTAGCGGAAGTCTACGAAACTGACATAGCTAAAATCCAGCCAGGTCAGCAAGCTACGATCAGCAGTGAAGTTCTAGCCAAACCGATTACGGGTAAAGTTGACCGCATTATTCCCAAGGTCGCCAAGAACGATGTTCTAGGTACCGATCCTGCCACTCGCACAGATGTACGGGTAGTCGAGGTCAAGATTCGTCTGGATCAAAGCAAGCCAGTGGCAAAGTTTACGAATATGCAAGTAAAAGTGCGAATTGATTTGGAGAAATCAATCTAGTAATTTACTAGAAGGCGTGGTGATAATTTTGAGGTTCAGGGGTGAAACTCCCTCACCAAAAGTGAATCATTTACCCAAAAGCTGGTTTCTCAAAGCCCTGATTTGATCTCGTAGAGCCGCCGCCTGTTCAAACTCTTGCTTCTTAGCTAGGTCTTTCATTTGGTTCTCCAATTGCTGAATCAGTTCTGGCAGGTTATCGAGGGGAATCTGTTCCCCCTGGCTGACGGTGTAAGCCAATTGCTTTTCAGCGACGCGGCGAGATACGGAGAGAAAGTTAAGAATGGCATTGTCATTGGATTTAATGATTGAGGTGGGAGTGATGCCATGGGTTTGGTTGTAGGCAATCTGCAACTGACGGCGGCGGGCAGTTTCACTAATCGCTTTTGCCATGCTGTCGGTGTAGCGATCGGCATACATGATCACTTGACCATTAATGTTGCGGGCGGCTCTGCCAATGGTTTGAATTAGCGATCGCTCTGCCCGTAAAAACCCTTCTTTATCGGCATCCAAAATTGCCACTAGGGAAACTTCTGGCAGATCTAAGCCTTCGCGCAAGAGATTCACGCCGATTAGCACATCAAATTCTCCTTGGCGCAAGGCTTGCAGAATTTCAATCCGTTCAATCGATTTAATGTCGGAATGGAGATAGCGTACCGCGATCGCGCGCTCTTCAAAATAAGTAGTTAGATCTTCCGCCATCCGCTTGGTGAGCGTGGTAATCAATACTCGTTCGCGGCGACTGATTCTCAACTTAATTTCACCATAGAGATCATCCACTTGCCCCTCAGTTGGTCGCACAAATACCTCTGGATCTAATACTCCCGTAGGGCGAATAATCTGCTCCACAATCTGCTCAGAGATTTCCAATTCCCAATCTCCTGGCGTGGCAGATACAAACACACATTGATGGATTTTTTGCCAAAACTCTTCGGCTTTGAGCGGGCGATTATCGGCCGCACTGGGCAAGCGGAAACCGTGATCGATCAAGGTCATTTTACGAGCGCGATCGCCCTTGTACATCCCGCGAATTTGGGGGATGGAAACATGGGATTCATCCACTACTAGCAGCCAATCTTGAGCGGGAAAGTAATCCACCAAACAGGCGGGCGCATCGCCATCTTGACGACCTGCCAAATGGCGGGAATAGTTCTCTACGCCATTGCAAAAGCCCACTTCTCTCAAGAGTTCCAAATCATAGCGAGTGCGCTGCTCTAAACGCTGGGCTTCTAGGAGTTTATTCGCTTCCGTTAGTTCTACTAGGCGTTGGTCTAATTCGGCACTAATGTCGGCGATCGCTTGCTCTAGGCGGTCTTCAGGGGTGACAAAGTGGCGGGCGGGATAGATATTCAAACCGTTGAGACTTTGGAGAATCTCACCAGTAATCGGATCAACATAGCGAATCGCTTCAATTTGATCGCCAAAAAATTCAACCCGAATCACTCGATCCTCATAGGCAGGCCCAATCTCCAGAATGTCTCCCTTCAGGCGAAACTTACCGCGCCCTAATTCTAGATCATTGCGCTCGTACTGGACTTTGGTGAGGGCAATCAATAGTTCTCTTAGATCAATTTCAGTTCCCACGCGCAAGGGAATAGAAGCTTTGAGATATTCTTCGGGAATGCCCAAGCCATAGATACAGCTTACGGAAGCCACCACAATCACATCACGGCGTTCAAATAGCGATCGGGTAGCCGAGTGGCGCAGCATATCAATCTCTTCATTGATTGAAGCACTCTTCTCAATGTAGGTGTCAGTAACGGGGATATAGGCTTCCGGCTGATAATAATCGTAATAGCTGATAAAGTATTCCACCGCATTTTCGGGGAAAAATTGGCGTAACTCATTGCAAAGTTGGGCTGCTAGGGTCTTGTTGTGAGCTAGCACTAGGGTAGGCTTTTGGTGGGCAGCAATCACACTCGCCATGGTCATGGTTTTACCCGTGCCGGTTGCTCCCAAGAGGGTCTGAAATTGCTTACCTGCCTGTAATCCAGCTAACAGAGCCGCGATCGCTTTGGGTTGGTCAGCAGTTGGTGCCCAAGGAGCGTGGAGTTTGAATTGATCCATTGACTGTTAGGAAGAAACTCAACCTCATCTTAGCCTGAATTGCTAGATCTAAGGCTAGAATCAAGGCATCCAAGCTGTAGCCAAAAGTATGAAATACTTATCCCTAAATTTACTTGCCACTGGCGGAATTTTAGCTATTACCTGTCCAGCGATCGCCCAAGTGACACCTAAGCCTGTGACCGAATCCCAACAAGCCCTCCAAGAATTGCGCCAAGAGAATAGTGGCGACCTGTTTCGCTCCAATGGCACTACTGGGATTATGCAGCTAATTCATAACGCTAATTTGCTCAATGGCAAATCTCCTGAACAGGTGAGAAGCCAGCAAGCTGAATCAATTGACCAATCAGTGCAGCAATTTCGTCAACGGCAACAACTCAACCAGGGTCAATCCCAAGGCACCATTACTAAGCCGGCACCTTCTAGCACTAAATAATCTCGGCCAGCAATTACCAGATCCCGCAGTGGCTCACCCCGCAAGCAGGTCAGATGACACTCAAACAAGTCTGGCGTTTGTACTCCTACCGAAGCGATCGCCGGGCGATCAGGAAAGGGTAAAACCTGATCAAACTGAAGTTGCCAATCCTTGCCTGACCAGTGCAAATCAAACTGCACTAAATAAACTCCGGGGCTAGCTTCAATCCAAGTTAAAAGGCTCCTACCGAGACGATAGAGGGGCTGGCGCAGATTATCTGTTAGATCTAGGGGCTGATAATAGCCCTGATCATAGTCAGGCAGCCGGGCAATCACTTCCCCAAACAGCAACCCCCTGGCGCTCAACACTAGGGGTAACCAAAACCTGCCCCCTTCCCCACTTTTAATCCTGAGTTCTTGCTCACAAAACTGGCGCAGCCTAGGAATATCCTGCCAACTAGCTCTAACCATGGACTGGAGTTAGCGGTTGCACATTGGGTAGTTCAATTTTTTGGGGGCGGCTGCGGGTAGCCAGACGGTAGTTGACGCTTTGTAGCTCGATGTGGAGTTGGCGATTTTCCCGTTGCAACAATTCCACTTTTTGTTTAATTTGCACCATTCTTTCGGCGAACTTAGACTGGTAAACATTGGGCAATTCAGCTACCATTTGCTCTAATTCTTGTTGGCGATCGCTCAGTTGGGTATTTAGCTGGCGCAACTCTAAAATTTCTTGCTGCTGGGCTTCGAGCTGGGTGCGTGCCTGGCTCAGTTCCTGGTGCAGAATGGTTTGATCTGGGCTGGGGGCTGGCTGCTGCACCAACCGAAATAACTCTTGCGATAGCTGCTGCACTAACAGATCCCGTTGTTCAAGTTGCTGGCGCAGTTGCTGAATAGTCTGCTGGGGATCTAAATCTACCGACATGGTTTTACCTCAAACGGATTATTGTAGGTTTTTGCCATGAATTATACTGGTAATCCCAACAGATCAAAAACTTATTTTGCCTGGAGCACCCCATCTTCTAGGTAGGCGATCCGATCAGCTAGATCGGTAATGCGCGGGTCATGGGTCACAATTAAAACTGTGGTTTGGTGCTGTTTTGCCAGTTGAGCCAGAATTGTCATCACCCCATGACCACTCTGGGAGTCAAGGGAGGCAGTTGGTTCATCCGCTAGGATTAATTGGGGATTACCTACCAAGGCGCGGGCGATCGCTACCCGCTGTTTCTCTCCGCCCGAAAGTTGTTGGGGAAGCTGGTGCAGTTTATCTTGCAACCCTACTTGACTGAGCAGGTCGGTTGCCCCTTGCGCATTTTTGCCTTTGATTCCCTTCAGATCAAAAGTGGTGAGCAGATTCTCTAGGGCGGTGAGACTAGGAAATAAATTAAAATCCTGAAAGATAAATCCCAAATGCTGCCGCCGAAACTTGGCTAAGCGATCGCGGGACAGACTGGTAATTTCCGTATCCAACAGCCAGACTTTTCCCGCCGTAGGAGTTAGTAGCCCTGCTAGTACGGATAGCAGGGTAGTTTTGCCAGAGCCAGAGCGCCCCATCAGTAATTGCAAATCTCCCTGCTGAATTTGCCAGTTAATCGATTTGAGAATCTCTAAACTTTGATTACCAACCTTTACCGTCATATCTACCTGGGCAGCAGCGATCGCGTATTTAGTCATAGATGAAGCAAGGGAAAATTCAAGGCTTGCCGTTGGTCTAAATAGAGTTTTGCCACCTGACGAGCTAAGTTGCGAATCCGCCCAATATAGCGCACTCGCTCAGTTACCGAGATTACTCCCCTGGCATCCAGCAAATTAAAGCTGTGAGAGCATTTCAACACATAGTCAAAGGCAGGCAACACCAACTGCTCCTGCACCAAGTTAGTAGCTTCTTCTTCGTATTGGCTAAACAGCCGAAATAATAGATCAGAACTCTGCCCCTCCTTACCAAAATTGTAATGGCTGTGCTCAACTTCCCCCTGATGGTGTACTTGACCATACTTGATCGCACCGAAATCCGCATGGGATTGCCAAACAATGTCAAACACCGAATTCACGCCCTGTAAATACATCACCAAGCGCTCTAATCCATAGGTAATCTCTACGGAAACTGGGCGACAGTCAATGCCACCCGCCTGCTGAAAATAGGTAAACTGAGTAACTTCCATGCCATCGAGCCAGACTTCCCAGCCTACGCCCCAAGCGCCTAGGGTAGGGGATTCCCAGTCATCTTCTACGAAGCGCACATCGTGATCGGCAGGATCAATGCCCAAATATTTCAGGCTGTTGAGGTAGAGATCCAACACATCATCGGGAGAAGGCTTGAGTAGTACCTGAAATTGATAATAGTGCTGTAAGCGATTGGGATTCTCTCCGTATCTCCCGTCAGTAGGACGGCGGCAAGGCTCTACATAGGCGACTCGCCAGGGTTCCTGCCCGATCGCGCGTAAAAAAGTATGAGGGCTCATAGTACCTGCCCCCTTTTCAATATCGTAGGGCTGAGCAATCAAACAGCCGCGATCGCTCCAATATTTTTGCAGGCTGAGAATGACAGTTTGAAAATCCATATAAACTTGATTGGCACTGGTACTCAGTCAGCCATGCTAGCACAAGAACTTGACTGAACTTGCACTAATGCCAGATCTAAGTAGTGTATTCAGCATTGATCTTCACGTAGTCGTAGCTCAAATCACAGCCCCAAGCTGTCCCGCTACCTGTACCCTGCCCGATGTTTACCCGAATTTGCACAGTCTCAGGTTCAAAGTCTTGGGGCGATCGCTGACGCGGTGAGTTGATCGTATGCGCCTTGAGATAAGCACTCGCTGCTTGGCGATCAAAGTTTTGGGGTTGTCCTTGGCGCATCATGGCAAAATCCCCTAGGTTTATGTCTAGCTGGGTTTGATCAAAGCTAATGCCCGATCGCCCGGCGGCCGCCGCAATTCTGCCCCAATTTGGATCATGACCAAACACTGCGGATTTTACCAGGGATGAGCCGCAGATTACCTTCGCCACTTGCCGCGCCGCCTGGTCAGTTTCGGCTCCTGTTACCAAGACTTCTAACAAACAAGTAGCACCTTCTCCATCTCGAGCGATCGCTTTAGCCAGGTAAATACATACTTGATTGACCAGTTCAGCTAGTTGGTCAGCAGCGATCGTGCCAGGCTCAATCCGTTCCCCCCCACTGGCACCATTGGCTAGCCCAAGCAGCATATCATTGGTACTAGTATCTCCATCTACCGTAATCTGGTTAAAACTTAGACTAGCAGCCTGACTGATCAAGCCTTGCCAAAGCTCAGGCTCAACCTGGGCATCACAGGTGATAAAGCCGAGCATGGTTGCCATGTGGGGATGAATCATGCCCGAACCCTTGGCAATCCCCCCCACTCGCACTAGTTTGCCCTGAATTTCTGACTCTAGGGCAATTACCTTAGTGACCAAATCGGTAGTAACGATCGCTCTAGCTGCGCTCTCCCCACCTGCATCAGCTAAGCTGGCAGCTAACTGGGGAATACCTGCCTGGATCAAGTCCATTTTTAGCTGCTGCCCAATCACGCCGGTAGAAGCCACCAGGATTTCCGCCTCGGTGCCTAGGGCTTGCTGCACTAATTTCACGGTGGTGAGGGTATTTTGCCAGCCCTGATCACCCGTACAGGCGTTGGCTTGACCAGCATTGCAGAGGATCGCCTTCACTGGTCGGTGTTTAGCTAAAACCTGGCGATTGTAGTCTACACAGGCTGCGCGCACTACCGAAGTGGTAAATACTCCGCCAGCGATCGCTGGCAAATCTGACACAATCAAAGCTAAATCTGGTGCCCCACTTGGTTTTAGCCCTGCTGCTACTCCTGCGGCTTGAAATCCTTGGGGAGCAGTAATACCGCCTTCTACCCACTTATACATATGTTTAGATTCTTGAATTTTCTTAGGGGCAATCTTACAACAGCAGTCATCAACTTGTCTTTTCCCTCTAATTAGGAGAAGGGGAGTTTTTTGATCGCGCCAGTCTTACTGGAGGAGAGTAGCTTAAACTGGATTTTTGGGCGTGAATTTTGCCGTCATTAAAACATAAGCCCAATGCTATTAAAAAACAAGAAGATTTAGCCAAGGGCGAGATCGAAACAGGCTAAATTGGCAATACATAATATTCTGTTTACATAGACGATCATGGTGGCTCAAGTTTTATCTAGTTTTAATACCAGCAAATCCCAAGCAATTTTTAGTCATGCCCAGGATCTGATGCCGGGGGGAGTGAGTTCACCCGTGCGCGCCTTCAAATCCGTGGGAGGGGAACCAATAGTATTTGATCGAGTTGCAGGAGCCTATGCCTGGGATGTGGATGGCAATCGCTACATAGACTACATTGGTACCTGGGGGCCAGCGATCGTCGGTCATGCCCATCCAGAAGTGATTGAGGCGCTGCATCAGGCTCTAGGCAAAGGTACTAGCTTTGGCGCTCCCTGCGTGCTCGAAAATCAACTGGCTGAAATGGTAATTGAGGCAGTACCAAGTATTGAAATGGTGCGCTTTGTCAATTCGGGTACAGAAGCCTGCATGTCAGTGTTGAGGTTGATGCGGGCTTTCACTGGGCGCGAAAAAATTATCAAATTTGAAGGCTGTTACCATGGCCATGCGGATATGTTTCTAGTGCAAGCTGGTTCGGGGGTAGCTACCCTAGGCTTACCCGATTCTCCTGGCGTACCCAAAAGCACCACTGCCAACACCCTGACTGCTCCCTACAATGATCTAGAGGCAGTGGCAGCGATTTTTGCGGCGAACCCTGATCAGATCGCGGGTGTGATCCTAGAACCGATGGTTGGCAACGCCGGCTGCATTGCGCCTTTACCAGGATTTTTGGCGGGTTTGCGGGATTTAGCTCATGCCCATGGCGCACTCTTGGTATTTGATGAAGTGATGACTGGCTTTAGATTGGCCTACGGCGGCGCTCAAGCAAAGTTTGGCGTGACTCCAGATTTGACTTGCCTCGGCAAGATCATTGGTGGCGGCTTACCAGTGGGAGCCTACGGTGGGAGAAAGGAAATTATGCAGCTAGTAGCGCCGGCAGGGCCGATGTATCAGGCGGGTACGCTCTCCGGTAATCCCTTGGCGATGACTGCTGGAATTAAGACCCTGGAAATTCTCAAGCGCCCTGGTACCTATGAGCAGCTAGAGGCAATCACCCAGAAATTGGCAGATGGGATGTTAGCGATCGCCCATGAGACCGGTCATGCAGCTACCGGCAATCAAGTGAGTGCCATGTTTGGACTGTTTTTCACCGATCGCCAAGTGCATAATTTTGCTGATGCTAAGACCAGTGATTTGGCAAAATTTAGCCGTTTCCATCGCGGCATGCTCGAACAGGGGGTATATTTGGCTCCTTCCCAGTTTGAGGCAGGGTTTACATCCCTTGCCCATGGGGAAGCCGAAATTGCTGCCACCCTGGAAGCTGCCCGCACGGTGCTGAGTCAAATTAGGGGGTAAATCTAGGCTAAAAATTGCCATGCGGTAAACATCGCGGCTTGACCTGTTTGCAGACCTAGCGGCGTAATCACATTCCAAATCGTCACATTGGCGATCGCAAATCTCTTGCCCTGACTAGAAATGCGAATGCCTGCATAGTTAGAAATGTACCCTTGAGTTTCCGCTTGGGCGAGCAGTTCCTGGCGGCGACTTTGGGCTTCAGGCTCAGCCGTGAGCCGAGAAGGGGTACGGGTCAAGGTCGCCCAGTCCATTTGCCACAGTTCCAGTACCACCTGGTTGCCATAATTTAAGACTGGATCTGGCTCGGTACCGTGGGACAACAGGGCAAAGGGCGCCTCAAATAGGAGTTGGGCAGTTTTGAGGGGTGACTCCGCAGGAGATGACAAGAGGTTACTCCCAGTCCAATGGCGAAAACTCCAATCCAGGGCTTGGCAGTGGGCAATCACCAGGGGATCTTGCCAGGGCAAATTAGCAGCCATTCTTAACCCTTGGCTCTTAGATCAGCAATTACTTTGCGCACCTCGGCGGCAGTGGTTTCGTTGCGCTGTTGAAAGTATAGGCGCTCAGCAGTTTGTAGAGATTGCAAGGCTTCGGCAATACGGTTTTGTTGCACTAAGCTCAAACCCAAAGCGTGATGGGCAACTGGATCTTGAGGCTCTAGGACAATCACCTGGCGGTAGGCGATAATTGCATCAATTAGTTGATTTTTTTCCAGATAGGCTTTAGCGATCGCCCGTTGGATGTCGGCATTTCTGGGGTTGCGGCTAGCACTAACTCGATAGGCAGCGATCGCCCCATCCCAATCTCCCTGCTGTTCTAAAATTTGACCGATGCTCAAATTAGCCTGGCTGTGGCTGGGGTTTATTCTCAGAACTTGGCGATAGCTAGCGATCGCTTGCGTCACTTGACCTTGAGCTTGATACAAATTCCCGATCGCGTAGATCAGATCTGGTTGATTAGGGGATAGGCGCTGGGCTTGTTTGTAAATGCTCAAGGCTTGGCTATAGTTTCTTTGCTGCTGGAGCAGATAGCCCAGGCTGAGATAGGTTTTGACTTCCCTGGGATCAATCGCCAACAGGCGGCGATAGGTAGCGATTGCCCCTACAGGATCATTTTGCTTGACCTGCACATAGGCGAGACTCTGGAGCGCTTCTAGGTTATTGGGAGCGATCGCCAAAACTTGAGTATAGGCAGCCTGGGCAGCCGGGAAGTTATTAAGTTGGGCTTGGGCATAGCCCATGGCAATCAAGGCGCGAACATTGCGCCGGTCTAGCTGGATCGCCTCTGCTAAGACGGTGACCGCTTCTTGATAGCTCAGTTGCTGCGTATATAAAAACCCCAAGCTGACGTAGATCTGCACATTTTTAGGATCAAGGGCAAGGGCTTCACGGTAAGCCAAAATTGCCCCATTAAAATCACGCCTGGCAAAGGCGGCTCTACCTTGGCGGACTAGGTTAGAAATGCTAGATGGCGGCGTCTGAGCGAGCACACTCGGAGCGATCGCGCTCGGAGCTAGGGTCAAGATTACAGCAGTAACAAAAGGAGCAATAAACAACAGATTCACCCAAATAGTTAATATGACTTACGCAAACGTGATCTAAAACCTGGCTCTAAGTGGGGCTACGCCCTAGAACCCTTTGGCATCTTCAGCTTACATCTGCCTACCTACTCATGCAGCAGCCCAAAAATTTTAGCCTAAAACCCAGAGTGATTGGCGAACTGGGAACTCCAATCCCTCAAGCCTCCAATAATTAAGAGTAATAAATGGTTTGGACTACTTTTAGGATTTAGGCACTTAAATATTCAAAGCCGCGCCCAGTCCACAGCCAGATAAAAACTTATGGATTAAGATCCCAGCTAAATATTAAGTAATATATACTACCTAAAGTTATCTGCAAAAAGGAGTGAACTATGCAGCAGGCAGGGAAGCCCCTGGCTGTACCACTAGACTTAATGGGACCGCCCGCCACTTGGAATCCGACCTTGGTTCTACTGTTGGGGTCGATCATCCTGGCAACGTGTTCAACGTTCGGTTACTGGGTATGGCATTGGCATGATGGGATTGTCTTCATCGCCAATTTTATTTCGCTTTATGTTTTGGGTACGGTAATTCACGATGCTTGCCATGGGGTAGCTCATCGCGATCGCTTGATCAATGCCGCGATTGGCCATGTATCCGCCCTCTTGCAAGGATTTGTCTATCCCGTATTTACACGGGTGCATATGCAGCACCATGCCCATGTCAATGATCCTGAAAATGATCCCGATCACTTCGTTTCTACGGGCGGCCCCTTATGGCTGATTGCGATTCGTTTTTTTTATCATGAGATCTTTTTCTTCCAACGGCGCTTGTGGCGCAACCATGAACTGTGGGAATGGGCGATCAGTCGCGGTCTGCTGGTAGCTTTGTTGACCGCAGGCTATTTTTATGATTTTTTGAGCTACTTGCTCAATTTCTGGTTTGTACCTTCGGCAATTATGGGTTTAGCCCTAGGTCTATTTTTTGACTACCTGCCCCATCGACCCTTTAAGGAGCGATCGCGCTGGAAAAATGCCCGGGTTTATCCGGGCTGGCTGTTAAACATCCTCCTCCTAGGGCAGAACTACCACCTGATTCATCACCTGTGGCCTTCAGTGCCCTGGTACAACTATCAGCCTGCCTACTGGCAAATGAAGCACCTGCTCGATCAACATGAGTCGCCCCAAAATCTGGGTTTGATGAATAGCCTCCATGACTTTGGCAACTTTATCTATGACCTCTTCTTGGGTATTCGTTTCCATGGCTCAGATCACGCCTCTGAATCGGAATCCCACCCCAAGCAACCTTGAGCCTAGGGCTAAGATAGGGTTAAGTAATCTTAAGCAATCACCATGTTGTGGAAATCTGCCCGTCCTTCTCCTAGTTCTACTGACTACCGATTTAGTTGGATTGATAGCATCAATCAGGTAGACAAAGAGGCTTGGGATCGCCTGGCTATGCCCCTAAACACTCCATTTTTAGAATGGGACTGGCTAGCAAACTTAGAAAACTCTGGTTGTGCAGTTCCCCAGCAGGGCTGGTTAGCTAATCACCTGTTGGTCTGGCAAGGGGAAGAATTAGTGGCAGCAGCCCCCCTTTACCTCAAAGGTCATAGCTACGGTGAGTTTGTGTTTGATCACCAATGGGCTGATCTCTCTCACCGCCTGGGCTTGGAGTATTACCCGAAATTGGTGGGGATGTCTCCATTTACCCCAGCTACGGGCTATCGGTTTTTAGGTGGCGATCCAGGGCTAACCCAGATGATGCTCACGCAAATCGATCATTTCTGCGATCGCCACCAGATCTCTGGCTGCCATTTTTTATTTGTCGATCCAAGTTGGCGAGCCGAGGTAGAGGCTTTTGGTTACAGTGCCTGGATGCACCACAGCTATATCTGGCAGAATCAAGGGTTTGCAAATTTTGATGCCTACCTCGCTAGTTTTAATGCCAATCAACGGCGCAATATCAAGCGGGAACGCAAAGCGATCGCCAACACTGGTCTAGAGATGCGAGTATATGCGGGAAAGGAGATTCCAGCTAGCTACTTCGGCTTTATGTATGAACTCTATAGCAGTCACTGTGACAAGTTTTGGGGCGGTAGCAAGTATCTCAATCGGCAATTTTTTCAACGGTTAGCTCACACTAGCCGCGATCGCTTAGTGTTTGTGGCGGGAGAACTGCCTGGAGCTAACTACCCCACAGGTATGTCCATGTGCATTCGTAAGGGTGACTACCTATTCGGGCGCTATTGGGGCTGTGTGCAAGAAATTGATTGCTTACACTTTAATACCTGTTACTACAGTCCAATTGAATGGGCGATCGCCCAGGAAATCAAATGCTTTGATCCAGGCGCAGGGGGTGAGCATAAAAAACGGCGCGGTTTTCCTGCCACTGCCAACTATAGTCTGCATCGCCTCTATCGTGATCGCCTGCGGCAGATTTTACTTCCCCATATTCACCAGTTAAATAGCTATCAAATTCAGCAAATAGAAGCAATCAACCAGGAACTACCCTTTAATGTGCCAGAGCCAGCCCTAGAATCATCAAGCTAGATCAAACGATAAATCACCTGGTAGAGCAAGCGACCAAAGGCGGTGAGTGCTACGCCAAAACAGCCCGCCACCAATGCCAAAATCATCAGTTCCCCAAAGGGAGGTAGAGCGGGAAAGCGCCAAATCCAGCCCGCAATTAAAATTCCCAGCACAGAAATGCCATTGACAAACACCAGCAAGTCGCGATTATCCAAAATCTGAATCAGGCGCAACCAAATCACGATTAGGAATAGGCCGGCAGCGATCGCATAGCTAAAAGGGCCAAAATTGACCGCTAGGGCAAAATGGGCAAACAGCCC
>JANRLH010000076.1:0-56402 GCA_033762795.1 Pseudanabaenaceae cyanobacterium bins.68 | reverse complement strand
TTCTAACTCTTGCTGAGTTGCTCCGTTTCCGGCTCCAGACACAAAGAATTGGCTACCAGATTTAATTTGATTAGGAACGACATAGGAGATAAATGCCTTTGCCCCTGCTTTAAATAAATCAGGGAAGAACAATCCAATCTGATAGGCATTGGCAGTGATTTCACCACTGCGTGCCGCGATCGCCGCATTCACATTAGTAGAATTATAGGAATAGCGACCAAACAAGCCAATTCCTTTCGTGACTAGCCAATCAAAATTGAAGTTGTAAATATTCGATTGCGCGTTGTTGATCGCTCCACCTCTACCATCATCTAAAACCCCGTAAAGTGGCTGTCCACCAAAGCTTTCCAAGTTGTTACGAGCATAGAGAAAGCGCAGATTGACATTTTTGGCTGGTTTGAAGGTCAGTTCTGCTGCTAGAACATTTGTACCTCCTGTCAGCCCCTTGCGGGGATTGGAAGCATCATTACCAGCAAAAAATTCATTACTCTCAGCCAGATAGCCTAAAGAAGAATCCAGCCAATCAGCAAAAGCATGGGTTACAACCACGCCTGCTCCTCGCCTGATCTGATTGAAGTAGGTGTTGTTGGTAGAGTTAAAACTGCCTCCATCAAAAATATTGACGGCGTTATCATCAAAATATTTGAAAACGTTAAGCCTAGGACCGACAATCACTTTAGTCTTTGCACCAATGGGAAAACTGTAGGACAGTTCTCGCAATACAAACTGATTCGAGTTTGTACCCGAAGTTTGGTCAAAATAGGGAACTCCGGCGGCGTTAAATGTGCCTGCCGAAAAGAAAGTGTTCGCAGGAGAATTACCATTACCAGCCGCTAACTGGGTGATCAAAGAATCCTTGCCGGTAAATGAGGTTTGAAAGGTCAACCATATTAGGCCGCTGAGAGTGACATTGGGGTTATCCTTAATCGTCTCGGTAGCAGGTCTACCTAGAGCATCACGCACGCCAGTCTCACGCAACAGCCCATTTCCACCTGAAGCTCCCGTAACGTTGAATACGCCCAAACCACTGAGTTTTGTGGTGGTAGAAAACTGTTGGGCTTCCAATTGAGTGGTTTTCTCTTCCAAGACATTCACTCGACCCTTAAGTGCCGCTAGTTCGGTGGCAAATTCTTCTTGCAAGCGTTGGAGAGTAGCTAGATCTTCTCTGCTAACTTTCCCCGCCAAGCCGGCATTCAGGAGTTCGCTCAGCTTGTCTAGACAGGCGTTCAAGCCGGCAGCAAACTCATAGCGAGTAATGGCGCGCTGTCCACGAAAAGTTTGGTCGGGATAGCCTGCGACACAACCATAGCGCTCCACTAGAGACTGCAAAGCGGAGAATGCCCAATCTGTAGCTTTAACATCACTAAGTTGCGAAACTGAGGTAACCTGGCTAACTCGCTCTATCCTTTTGGGCAGGATATAAATTGATTGGTCAATTGATTGGGAATTGTCTGCCTGGGGAAGGATGGAAGGATTAGCGATCGCGCCATCGACTAGCATGGCAGCGCAAGTCACGCCCCAACCTAGTAGGGCTAGTCCAGTTTTTTCAGTGTTTTTTTCAGTAAATTTTGCTGACTTAGCCTTTTTATCGCCACAGAAACCAATTACGTTGAAATTAATTTTGCCGTTCATTCAATCACACCTAAAAATTACCCCTAACATAAAACTAACTAATTTAGATTGCTAGGAATGTGTAAGGAGCTACAAAACATTGGGCGATTTCTATTGCACAGATTCTCATGTAAATTAAAGATAGGCAAGGGTAGCAGGGCACAGCCCCACCTGAAGGCAGAGTCCTCAGACTCCTTTTTACAACACTTCCTCAATCAGACTGTGTAAGCCCAGATAAATGTATCTTTAGATACCGCTAATTACTGTTATTTATCTAAGTATAAAGGTGGTCAGGAGTGAAAGTGTTCCCTCCATAGCTAAACATTCCAATTCTAATGGAGGTATTTAATCTCAATGGATCGTCGCAAATTTATTGTCTACGGCTCAGCCACCCTTGGTATTACAACTCTGATCAAAGCCTGCGCTTCGGAAACCCCTACCCCTACCGCAGCAGAAACAATTAAGGTAGGGATTCTCCATTCTTTGAGTGGAACCATGGCAATCAGCGAGAAGAGTTTGGTAGATGCTACACAACTGGCGATCGAGGAAATTAACCAGGCGGGTGGAGTACTAGGCAAGCAAATTGAAGCGATCGTAGAAGATGGCAATTCTGACTGGCCCACCTTTGCTGAGAAAGCGAAGAAGTTGATCGATCAGGATAAAGTAGTAGTGGTATTTGGCTGCTGGACATCTGCTAGTCGAAAGGCAGTGCTGCCAGTATTTGAGAGTAAGGATCATCTACTCTTCTACCCGGTGCAGTATGAAGGGCAAGAATGTTCCAAAAATATCTTCTACACTGGTGCAGCCCCCAATCAACAGATTGAGCCTTCGGTAGATTGGCTATTGAAAAACAAAGGCAAGGAATTCTTCCTGGTGGGTTCAGACTATGTGTTTCCTCGCACTGCCAATACCATTATCAAGGCTCAGTTGGCAGCCAAGGGTGGAAAGGTTGTAGGTGAAGATTATTTACCTCTAGGCAACTCCGAAGTCACGCCAATCATCACCAAGATTAAGCAAGCTCTCCCTAACGGTGGCGTAATTTACAATTCTCTCAACGGGGATAGTAATGTGGCTTTCTTCAAGCAAATGCAAGGGGCAGGGATGACTGCTGCTAAATATCCATCCATGTCGGTGAGCATCGCAGAGGAAGAAGTGAAAGCGATCGGGGCAGAATTCTTGAAGGGGCACTACGCTTCTTGGAATTACTTCATGACTGTGGATAGCCCAGCGAACAAGAAGTTTGTGGAAGCATTCAAAGCGAAATATGGCGCAGATCGAGTTACTAACGATCCGATGGAAGCAGGCTATATTGCGGTAAATATCTGGAAGCAAGCAGTAGAAAAAGCTGGCAAAGCTGATGATCTTGAAGCGGTGAGAATGGCAGCCCTAGGACAAACCTTTGATGCTCCAGAAGGCATGGTGGAAATGGAAAACAGCCATCACCTTTCTAAATTTGTGCGTATTGGCGAGGTCACGGCTGATGGACAGTTCAAGATTGTATCTGAATCCAAAACTGCAGTTGAACCGCTACCTTGGAATCAATTCGTAGCTGAGACCAAAGGATTCGCTTGTGATTACTCTGATCCAGCTAAGGGTGGAAAATTTAAGAAGGCTTAGACGAGACCTCGGAGTATTCTGACAGAAGCGAAGACAAGGCTCTATATAGAGTATGACTTAGTAAATAGAACCCTAGTAAAATAGCATTGGTAGCTCGATGACCGACAATTTGCTACGACTTTTGGAAGGAGTCTTTAACGGGCTGAGTACGGGATCAGTTCTGCTGATTGCTGCTTTGGGACTGGCGATCGTGTTTGGACTAATGGGAGTGATTAACATGGCGCACGGCGAACTGATGATGCTGGGTGCTTATACCACTTACATAGTCCAAAACGCTTTCAAAAAGCTAGGGGAACCCTGGACTAACTTTTATGTGTTCGCAGCCTTAATTCTGGCTTTTTTAGTGACAGCGGCGATTGGATTCCTGTTAGAAAAAGGGGTGATTCGATTCCTGTATGGTCGTCCGTTGGAGACTCTTCTGGCAACCTGGGGTGTGAGTCTAATCCTGCAACAGTTGGTTAGAAGTTTGAATTGGGTTTTGGTAGCGCTGATCGTGGTGTTTAGCATTCTCTACTTTGGCGGCACATGGCTATTAAAGCGGAAACCTAACTGGGAATCAATTCGGAACTGGGCGATCGCTTCACTCCTATTTCTATCACTCAGCATTGCCGCGGTCACTTCACTTTTACTAGCTCAAACCTATAAATTAGCAGTGACTCAGCCTTGGTTCGGTGCTCAGAACGTAGATGTAACCGCTCCTAAATGGCTATTGGATGGTTGGGTGATCGGCTCAATTCAAATTCCCTATGTAAGAGTATTTATTATTGTTCTAACAATCACCTGCGTAATTGCCACCTATCTATTTTTGGAGCGATCTTCCTGGGGATTGAGAATCAGAGCGGTGATGCAAAATCGTCAAATGAGTGCCTGTTTGGGCATTCCCACTAAGACTGTGGATGCTTTAACCTTCTCTCTAGGTTCAGGTCTAGCAGGAGTAGCGGGTTGTGCAGTTAGTTTCCTTGGCTCTGTCGGCCCAAATACTGGGCAAAACTACATTGTGGATACATTTATGGTGGTAGTAGTAGGTGGAGTAGGTAAGTTAGTTGGTAGTATTGCGGCCGCAATGGCAATTGGAACCACTAGCTACCTAGTTGGCTCAGGAACCCTAGTCACTATATTCAATGGCATTAAACCCATAGCTGATTTCTTCTCTGTCTTTGCCACTACCAGCATGGCGAAAGTGCTACTGTTTTTGGTAATCGTGGCATTTTTGCAGTATCGTCCAGCCGGCATGTTTCCGCAAAAGGGAAGATCTGTGGAATTGTAAGGCTGCTACCAGCCAACTGGAGAGCAAATCACCCAATGGATAACTTAAATGTTAAGTAAACAGAAAAACTCTAGGCGATCGCTCTGGATCGAACTGGCAATTGTAGCAGTCATCTCACTTTTATTAATCTTCGTTGTTCCTTGGGTTCTAACCAGGGTTGGGCAAGATTTTCGGATTGGCATGTTAGGCAGATTCTTAGCCTTAGCGATCGTCGCCCTTGGCATCGACTTAATTTGGGGCTTTACTGGAATGCTAAGCTTGGGACATGGGGTATTTTTTGGCTTGGGCGGATATGCCTTGGCAATGCACCTAAAGCTACAATTTCCCGCAGGAGAACCTCAACTTCCCAGTTTTATGCCGCTTTATGGAATTACCGAATTACCTCTACTGTGGGAGCCTTTTTATTCTTTTCCGTTTACTGTCGCAGCTATTATTATTATTCCAGCGATCGTCGGCGCAATCTTGGGTTATCTGGTATTCCGCAATCGAATCAAGGGCGTGTACTTTTCCATTTTGACCCAAGCCACTACTATCATCTTCTTTAATTTTTTTAATGGACAACAGCAATATATCAATGGCACTAACGGTTTAACTGACTTTAAGACTATCTTTGGCTACGATATTAACGCGCCAACTACCCAGCGAGTTTTCTATATTCTCACGGTGATTTGTTTGGGAATCACCTATTCCCTCTGTCGATGGCTCACCAGCGGTAGATTTGGTCGATTATTGGTGGCTTTGAGAGACGATGAGAATCGGGCTAGATTTTCTGGCTATAACCCTACTGGTTTTAAGGTTTTGGTATTTGCGATTTCTGCCATGATCGCTGGCATTGGCGGCGCTTTGTTTACACCTCAGACTGGGATTATCTCACCTAAGTCCATGGATATTGGGCTGTCGATTGAAATGGTGATTTGGGTGGCTGTGGGAGGAAGAGCAACACTGGTCGGAGCAATTATTGGCGCAGTTTTGGTGAATTTTGCCAAGAGTATTCTCAGCGAACAGTTCCCTGAAGTGTGGTTATTTTTCCAAGGAGCAATGTTTTTGCTAGTGGTGATGGTACTGCCCGATGGCTTGGTGGGATGGGTGCGAACCACAGGCTGGCAATACTTGAAGAGGCTTTTGAGAAGGTCTGAAGCGATCGCTACTTATCCTAGTCTTGAATTAGATTCTGAACTGGATGGAGAAGTAAAAAGTGAGTAATAGAATTTTAGAGATTGAAGATCTCACAGTCAGTTTTGATGGGTTTAAGGCTCTGAATCATCTCAACTTTGCCATGGAAGAAGGTGAACTAAGAGTAATTATTGGACCAAATGGTGCTGGGAAGACTACTTTTTTGGACACAATTACTGGTAAGGTAAAGCCCACCCAAGGACAGGTCAGATTTAAGGGCAAGAATACCCGATCGCTTTCCGAACATCAAATTGCCCGCATGGGAATCGGTCGCAAGTTCCAAACACCAAGGATTTATCTCAATCTCACTCCTAGGGAAAACCTAGAATTAGCCAGCAATCCCAACAAAAATGTCTTTTCTACCCTGTTCAATTCTCCTTCTGTAACTGAACGTCAGACCGTAAAATCTCTCTTAGCCACAATTGGTTTATCAGCCAAGACAGATTTGAAGGCGGCCTTTCTTTCCCATGGCGAAAAACAATGGTTGGAAATCGGTATGTTAGTAGCTCAGTCCCCCGATCTCTTGCTAGTGGATGAACCCGTAGCAGGGCTTACCGATGAAGAAACCGCTCAGACAGGAGAGTTATTAATATCCTTAGCAGAATCCCATTCGATTATTGTGATCGAACATGATATGGAGTTTGTGCGTCAGATTGCCCGCAAGGTGACCGTTTTGCATCAGGGTAGTGTTTTGTGCGAAGGCACTATGGAAGAAGTGGAGAGCGATCGCCGTGTAATTGAAGTGTATTTGGGTCAACAGGAAGAGGATAATCATGATTAGTGCCGATCCAATTTTACAAGTAAATAATCTCAATGTTTATTACGGTGAGAGCCATATCTTGCGCAATGTAGATTTAGGTGTCGCTGCCAGCAAAATGGTCTGCCTAATCGGCAGAAATGGAGTGGGTAAAACCACTTTACTGAAAACCGTAATGGGTCTACTAAATCCCAAACAAGGCAGGGTTTACTTTTTAGGCGAAGACATCACTAAATTTACTCCCGATCGCCGAGCCAGAATGGGAATCGGTTATGTCCCCCAAGGAAGAGAAGTAATTCCTCGCATGACTGTCAAAGAAAATCTATTATTGGGTTTAGAAGCTCATCCTGTTAGCCGTGCTCTCAGGCAAAATCTATTGGGACAAGTATTTGAATTATTTCCCGTTTTAGAATCAATGCTGTCACGCATGGGCGGAGATTTAAGTGGCGGACAACAGCAACAACTAGCGATCGCACGAGCGATTATGGGACAGCCCAAATTATTAATCCTGGATGAGCCAACCGAAGGAATCCAACCGTCAATTATTTTAGAAATAGAGAATGCTGTTAAGAACATTGTGAATACTACGGGAATTTCCATTCTATTAGTGGAACAACATCTGCATTTTGTCCGTCAAGCGAATTGGTATTACGCTATGCAGAAAGGTGGAATTGTGGCATCGGGAGAAACCAAAGAACTCAGTAACGAAGTGGTGCAGAGGTTTTTAGCGGTTTAGAACAGAAAATATCGCTGAGCCATGGGCAATTCTAAGGCTGGTTCGCAGGTCAGCAGTTCTCCGTCCGCACGCACTTCATAGGTTTCGGGGTCTACTTCCATTCTAGGCAGAGCATCATTGAGTTTTAAGTCTCGTTTGCTAATATTTCTGGTTCCTTCTACGCCTAAAATAGTTTTTTGTAATCCCAGATTTTTGGGAACATCTAGGTTGATCGCGGCTTTAGACATAAAAGTTACGGAAGTGGCAAATACCGAACTGCCATAGCTAGCAAACATCGGACGCATATGTACAGGTTGCGGTGTAGGAATGCTGGCGTTAGCATCGCCCATTTGCGCCCAGGCGATCGCGCCACCTTTGATTACCATTTCGGGTTTCACGCCAAAAAATGCCGGTTTCCATAGGCATAAATCAGCAATTTTCCCTACTTCAATAGAACCGACATAATTTGAGATTCCATGAGTGATAGCGGGATTAATCGTATATTTAGCAATATATCTGCGCACTCGAAAATTATCAGCTAGAGAATCTTCTGCTAACCTTCCCCGTTGCACTTTCATCTTGTGAG
Source organism: Pseudanabaenaceae cyanobacterium bins.68 (assembly GCA_033762795.1). Taxonomy (GTDB): domain Bacteria; phylum Cyanobacteriota; class Cyanobacteriia; order Pseudanabaenales; family Pseudanabaenaceae; genus JANRLH01. Next base: position 48,676 of record JANRLH010000076.1, on the reverse strand, counting down.
CGGATTGCCAAGTGCGGATAATCACTTCTCCTACTCTACCCATCGCTTGAGAATCGGAGGAAATCATACTAAAGGCACCGAGGTCATGGAGAATATCTTCAGCAGCGATCGTCTCACGGCGAATGCGAGATTCAGCGAATGCCACATCTTCAGGAATATTCGGATCAAGGTGATGACAAACCATCAACATATCCAAATGCTCTTCCAAAGTATTCAAAGTGTAGGGACGGGTGGGATTAGTAGAAGAAGGTAATACATTGGCTTCACCACACACCCTGATAATATCAGGCGCGTGTCCTCCTCCTGCTCCTTCGGTGTGATAGGTATGAATGACCCGATTTTTGAAGGCACGAATGGTATCCTCTACAAATCCTGCCTCGTTGAGAGTATCCGTATGAATTGCCACTTGCACATCATACTGATCAGCTACAGATAGACAGGTATCGATGGTTGCAGGTGTAGTTCCCCAATCTTCATGGAGTTTTAGTCCCATTACCCCCGCTAATACTTGCTCTCGCAATCCTTCAGGTTTGGAGCTATTTCCCTTGCCTAAAAAACCAATGTTCATGGGAAAAGCTTCGGCTGATCGCAGCATTTGCGCGATATGCCAAGGCCCTGGCGTGCAAGTAGTAGCGGAAGTTCCTGCCGCCGGACCCGTGCCACCGCCAATCATAGTGGTAATTCCGGAAGCGATCGCTACTTCTATTTGTTGAGGACAGATAAAGTGAATGTGAGAATCTATTGCCCCTGCAGTGAGAATCATCCCTTCGCCAGCAATTACTTCTGTTCCTGCACCAATGATGATATTAACAGAATCTTGAATGTAGGGATTCCCCGCCTTGCCGATCGCCAAGATTTTTCCTGCTTTCAATCCCACATCTGCTTTGACAATTCCCCACCAATCGACGATCAAAGCATTGGTAATTACCGTATCAACTGCACCGTCAGCATTGGTAATAGGCGATTGTCCCATGCCATCTCGAATTACTTTACCGCCGCCAAATTTCACCTCATCCCCATAGGTGGTGTAGTCTCGCTCCACTTCAATAAATAATTCTGTATCTGCCAACCGCACGCGATCGCCCACAGTAGCTCCATAGGTTTCAGCGTAGGCACGGCGACTCATTCTGTAGCTCATAAAAATAGCCTCTTAAATTTAGTACCTAGACTAAAAATCAAATTAAATATTCAGCTTTCAACCAGTTGTCCGTTAGTAGAAGGAACCTTAGTTCCAAATTCTTTAGCGAGTCGTTTCATGATTTGCAAAACCTGTTGGAGCTCGTTTGTTCTTCTGGAAATAGAAAATTCTTCGGAAAAGGAATATTTTCCTTCATCTCTCAGTAATTTCATAAAAGTAAAGTGAGTACCGTTAGTTACAAGTCCATAACAAACTTGATTTTTCGGACTGACATTCATATAAGTCAAAACTTGAGGGATAGCAAGTTCCAGTGAGATGCCTGAACGCTTTGATTCGACTACTAAAACCCAAAATTGATTTTGGATTACTAATATATCCATTCTTCCCCGCACCGTAAATTTTCGATCTTTAATGGATAAATTAACTGGTCTTTCAGCGATTGTATGAAAAGGAGGCTCATAAAAGCCAGCCATATCAAGCAATGGAGATAATACGACCATTTTTACAATTTCTTGCAGTGCATTTCTTTGGGAAAGATAAATAAAATTAGACTTAATCCGATCAAGTTGTTTAATTTCAGATTCGGTCAAGTGTGGGAGATTATCAAGCCATTCTGAATAATTTTCACGATACTCTAGATTAAAATACCGATTCACATCGAGCAAATTAAGCTTTTCTGCCGCCAAAGGAAATACAAATTTAGGTGACATACTATTCCTCTAGCTTCCCCTCAATCAAAGCATTAAAGCCATAAATTTCCCTGGTTCCAGTATAGCTGACTAGATTAACATCTTTGGTATCTCCTGGCTCAAACCTAACCGCAGTTCCAGCCGGAATATCTAATCGCATTCCCTTGGTGATTTCTCGATCAAATATGAGAGCAGAATTTACCTCATAGAAATGGAAATGAGAACCAATTTGAATCGGGCGATCGCCCCTATTTGCCACAGATACAGAGACGGTTGGCTTCCCTTGATTCAGGATAATCTCACCTTCAATAGTTATAATCTCACCAGGAATCATAATTTCTCCATTAAACATTCTAAATAACGGTGGTGGTAAATTAAGAGGGGTGGTAGGGGCGCGCACGCAACCTAGGCGAAGCGGCTAGCCCGCATCTCTACTCGTTTGGAACTACCCAAATAACTAACGAATAGGATTGTGTACGGTAACTAGCTTAGTGCCATCGGGAAATGTCGCTTCCACTTGAACTTCATCAATCATTTCAGGGATACCCTCCATCACTTCTTCTCGATGTAGCAGAGTCGTGCCACTACTCATTAACTCTGAAACGGTTTTCCCTTCTCTCGCTCCTTCTAAGATTGCTGCTGTAATATATGCTACAGATTCAGGATAGTTCAGTTTTAGCCCCTTAGCTTTGCGCCGTTCAGCAAGGAGTGCGGCTGTAAAAATCAATAATTTATCTTTCTCTGGGGGAGTGAGGTGCATAAATCTCCTGTACAACGCCTAGCACTGATCCAGGCTTTGCTAATTTTAGCTTGAACTTGTCTATTTTTGGGCGCCATACTAATTCTCCAAAGCTTCACGAAGGGATTCTGCCCCATTTCAATGGCAAGGTGATGTTGCCAAGCTCACCATTGAAAACTCACGCAGGAGGCACTCAACCCCAATCATGCTTCATTCTTTTTTTTGGGTCTGGTGGCAACTACCCAGCCCAGCCCAGCTATGCCAACTACAGGCGAAAATTCAAAGGGGATGGGTACGCCATAGCGCAGGTCATCAAGGGCAAAGCCATCGTTGTTGTTGTTAATGGTCTCAAAAGTAAGCTGGGTAAAGGGATCACTAGAGGTAAAGCCATAGAAGCCAGTGGAATTGAAGGGAATAGTGGGCAGGTCACCCACAACCTCAGTTGTTCCCACCCTCAGCCTGGTGATTGCGGCAGTAGAGGTGTCGCTAAAGGTACCGCCAAAAGCGGTGATCGGCTGATTGAATGTGAGGGTGAAACCAATAGGATTGCTGCCTCCGTTGGTGTAGCCTAGCAAGAAGGTGCTGCCATTGGGAGCTAGTCCGCCATTGATAAAGGGGGAAGCATCAATCACATTGTTATTGGCAAAATTACCAAAGCCGGTGAGCGAAAAATCTGGGAGGTTGACCGTGGCGTTGTTATTAAAGGAAGCATCGCTCGTAATGGAGTTGAAGGTTTCCGTCTTGAGCACAAGGCCGGCGGATTCAAAGGCAGATTGGTTGTTGTAGGTGGTAAAGGTGGCGGCTGCTACGGGCTGTGCCGTTGCCACTAATAGAGTAGCGATCGCTAAGACTTTAGGCATATTGGTGATGGGTAAATTTCCTGCTAGAACCAGAGTAGTCAAATTTTGGCTTAAATTAGGGATCTTCAGAATTTCTATAGCTGGTACTTAGTCCTGGTGAATAGCTGCACCCAGAAAGGGACTGAGCCTAAAGTGATCGCCAGTAGCCCTTGGGTGAGTGAAATGTTTGACCAGGGGATTTGCGGCCAGAGGGAGAGCAGGATCAGCAGAATCACCAGCCCAAGGCGAGGATTTTGGTGGCTGATACCCAGACTATAGAGCAGGAGTGAAGTGCTAAAGCTGATCAGGATTAGGTAGGGCGGTAGCAGGCTGAGATACAGCAAAAGGCAGGGAAAGATCGTGGCGGCGATCGCTGCCAACAAGCTAGAGCGGCGTGGGAAGAGGTGGCGAAAGTGACTGACTGGTAGAGCCATTAGGCTGTAATTGCCAGATTCTTGCCATAAAGTCCAACTGATGCCTGGAATCACCAGGTAACCATACCAGAGGATTTGCCCCACACTAAATTGGCCTAGCCAAGCGATCGCCACCAATCCAGTCAGACTAAAACTTTGAAACCACACCACTTGGTGCATACGATGCCAAGCACTGCGTCCAGTCAACAGAGCGATCGCAATCAGATTCAAGTTGTTTTTGGGCAGCACTAGGCTGGACGCAGCAGTGAGGTTTGCAGCGGCAGTTTTGGTAGTAATTGCTAAATCTGATTGATGTAGTAGCGGCAGATGCTCAGGTTGATCGCTAAAGGCAGCCACAGTTTGACCCTGAATTTGCCAAAGGCGAATCCGTTCCAGGGGAGAGTTGCTGTAGCTATAGAGAGGGATCTTAGTTTGGGCTGCCTGGATCTGGTCACCTGGCACGATCGCTTGAATCGAAAGCCCAGGGGAGTCGGGGGGAGCTAACCGCGGTGGCTGGGGCAAAATCAGGCAGAGCAGGGAAATTCGCGCCAGCATTTCTACGGGGAGTTTGAGGAGAATTTCAAACTTGGCTAGGTTTTGGTTGGCAAGTAGTTGGGTGAGTTGCGCTTGGGTGAGCCAACCGTGAGGATAGAGGCTAAGAGCGATCGCGATTGACCAGGTTAGCCCCTCTCCTAGGAGAATCCCGCTTACTAGAGCAGTTGCCCCTGCCCAGAAATAGTAGGGTTGGAGCCTTTTGATCGCGATTTCCAGGGGCGATCGCCAGAGAGGGCGATGTACAACTACAGCCGTGACTTGCCCCTGGCTAACAGCAGCACCAGCATAGATCATATTGGTATGGGCTAGAGGAGGCAGATCGAGGGCTACGGGTTGAGGTTGTTTGGTAGCACGCAAGGTACCCCCTAGCCCCCTTTGATTAACTTCTAACTGATCGCTACAGGCAATCACCCGTAGATCTAGGTCTAAGCGATCGCCGCTGCCTAGACATACCAGGTCGCCTACTACCAATTCTCGACTAGAGATCTGCCACCATTGTTGATCCCGATAAACTTGAACCGATTTCCCATACAGGCGAGTTTGATCGGCACGGCGCAGTTGATGGATTTTTTGATCCTTTAGCCAGGCTTGGGCAATATTCACCAGGATCAGAGTTAGGCTTGCCCCTAAATCCAAACTAGAGGAATGATTGAGCCCAGTTAAGATCGCGATCGCGGCCAAGCCCAGGTTAGGTGGATTAAACAGGCGCTGCCGTAGCCTGGCTTGAAAGTTCTGCCGCAGGATTTGGCGCAGGCGCACCCGGGCTTCACTGCGGCTCAAGCCCTGGAGACTACTACCAATTTGGCTCAATACCTGATCGATTTCTAGATCATGCCAGGCCATTTCCTAAGCTTGCTTAGCACTGACTAGCTTACCTTCGGCATTGACATGGAGCCCACATTCTTTATTGTCCATTTCCCACCACCACCTGCCAGCACGAGGGTCTTCCCCAGGCGCGATCGCTCTAGTACAGGGAGCACAGCCAATGCTGGGATAATTTTGATCATGGAGTTGGTTATAGGGCACTTGGCGATCGCGTAGATATTGCCACACTTGGCTTTCTGTCCAATCAATTAGCGGGTTGAGCTTATAGATATTACGGTCTTGCTCTAGCACCTGCATATCCTGGCGGCTGCTAGTTTGTTCACGTCGAATCCCCGTAATCCAAGCTTCTAAGCCAGCGATCGCCCGACTGAGTGGTTCCAGTTTGCGCACTTGGCAACAGAGTTTGCGATGTTCAACACTGTCATAGAATAGGTTAATGCCGTGACTGTCTACCATTTCCTGCACAGCTTCAGCTTGGGGAAACATGATTTGCAGGCGAAGTTGGGGATACTTAACTCTAACCTTGGCGATCAGATCGTAGGTTTCGAGCGGTAGCCTGCCAGTATCTAGGGTAAACACCCGCGCTTGAGGCTGAATTTGGTAGAGTAGGTCAATCAACACCATGTCTTCAGCGCCAAAACTAGAAGCCAGGGCAATTTGCTCGCCAAACTGGTCTAAACCCCAGGTGAGAATTTTGGCAGCAGGCTGATTTTGAAGACGGGCAAGTTCAAGGGTGAGGTCGAGCATGATGTAGAAAGATAAATGCTTAGGTCTCTATAGTACAGATCTACTGCCCAAGCTGGAAAAAGTTGCTAGACTAGTTGGCGCTCCTGACTAGCCCCGCCTCTAGGAAAAATTTTAGCCGTTAGTTAGAGCGATCGCCATGGTGACCAGCATATCTACCGTTTCACCTGGGGCAAGAGTAATCAAATTTTGACCCGAAACCATGGCATTACGCGGCGCAGTCCAAGGCTCCAGGCAGTAAAAGTCCTTGCCCTTAACTGTCCAAAACACCAGCACAGGATGATGCTGATCCCAAGTAACCGTGAGGCTAGTGCCTAGAGCGCCGTCAACCACAGTAGCCCTATCTTCGGATAACTGCTCAAACGCCACATCAATTTCAGCCTGCTCAAAGTCAAATTTGCCATCAAAGCTATAGGAGTTGCGCTCCTTATCCAAATAGCTGCTACCGGGAATAGCTATTGCTAACTGGGATTTGTCAGGGGCGGCAAAGTAGGGGTGTAGTCCCAGGGCAAAGGGCATGGGTTGACTAGAGCGATTGCTTACGCTAGCAGCGATCGCTAAAGTGTTTCCCTTTAAGGTGTAAGTGAAAGTTAGCTGAAACTCAAAGGGGTAGACCGCCAAGGTCTCTGGCGTATGGGTCAGAGTGACTTGCAAGCTAGCACCATCAGTAGTAGACTGCGCCCCTGCTGCCCACCCCATTTCCCGCCCAAACCCATGCTGCTTGAGTTGATAGGTAGCATTACCATAGGTATAGGAATTATCAGGCAGATTGCCACAGATCGGGAACAAAATTGGAATCCCTCCCCGCACACTCAAGCCGGGGTCTTTAAAGCGCTCTTGATCTAGATAAAAAATTTCCTGCCCTCTAACTTGCCAACTGGTAACAATGCCACCACGGCTAGGTACTACTTCTACTTGGGTGTGGGCAGAGTGATCCGCCAGAACATAAGTGGGATATTGACGTTGGTCAAGGGTGACTGAGTACATGATTTTTGGGGTGGGCTATCGGGCTTTTCTTTCAAAGTACATCAAATCGATCAAAAGCGCACTAGCCAAGATCAAGAGCTTGCGATCAAAATTGAGGCTGGAGGCAATAAACTCAATCTGAAAATGATCGGCATCGGTGAACATTTCTTTAGCTAGGCCTGACCATTGCTTATTGATCAGGGCAATTGGTCGCCCAGCTTGAGTCAAAGGAAAGTGCCAAGGTTGCCAGAGGGGCGATCGCAAACTGAAGATTCTAGTGCCGTTAGCATCAAACCCTACAAGCTTTCGGTTCCACCAACCAAACTGCTGTTGAATACAACCAACATAGCGATCGCGCTGATCAAACACCTGCCCTCGGTGCAATAGCCAATGCCAAGGGTGATGAATGCGAAAGACGGGGCGGGAAAGATTATCAGTGGCAACCAGATCAAAAGTCCGCCAATGCCCCAAGTACAGCCGCGCTAGACTATCTTGCCAACCGCGTTGGGGTTCTTTGCAGTAGCAGAACTCTCTGCCCGCTTGAGTTTGAATCCCATAGCGGTTGCGCGTCTCATAGCCGAATAATTCGCCAATCTCTACCTGCTGCCGCACATAGATTTGCTTTGCCTGCACCAAGGTATCAATAAAATCTAGACTGCTCATAGTAGCCCACTCCCAAGTAAAGCCCTGGCTTTAGATCACATTTACGGAAGTCCTAAGATTAATTGAAATGGGGTGAGGATTGGTATAATTGAGCTAGAAATTCACTCCCAAACCCCGATGGCAGAGCTAGAAATCTTGCAGCTAGGTAGCCCAATTTTGCGCCAAGTAGCAGCACCCGTAGCCGAGATTCAAACTCCCCAGATTCAAAGCCTCCTAGATCAAATGCTCAACTTCAGCTACGATCGCCAGGCAATGGGACTAGCCGCCCCCCAAGTAGGCCACAGTCTCCAGATCATGATTATCTGTTCTCATCCCAATCACCGCTACCCTGATGCACCCCAGATCGAGCCTTTAGTGTTGATCAATCCCAGGATTAATCGCCATAGCCCAACACAGGCCACCGGTTGGGAAGGCTGCCTCTCTATACCTGGCTGGCGCGGTCAAGTACCAAGGCATGAATGGGTGGAAATTAGCTTTCGCGATCGCACCGATCAAAGTCATCACCTCCAGCTTTCAGGATTTCTAGCACGAATTTTCCAACACGAATACGATCACTTGCAAGGGAGCATATTTTTAGATCGCCTGGAAAGTCCATCGGATCTATACACTGAGGCAGAATATTTTGCCCAGTTACCCAGCCTATAAGTTTGCGATCAGTGCATCAGATAACGTAGTATTGATCACAATTAATCAGAATCTTTAGGAATATCGGTTTAAGTCATGAGCAGTAAGCCAGAACGTGTTGTATTGATTGGAGTGGCAGGAGACTCAGGCTGCGGCAAGTCTACCTTCTTGCGTCGGCTAGAAGATCTATTTGGTGAAGAATTTATGACCGTGATTTGTCTAGATGACTATCACAGCCTAGATCGTAAGCAACGCAAGCAAACTGGCATTACTGCTCTAGATCCTCGTGCCAACAACTTTGACTTGATGTATGAGCAGATGAAAGCGCTCAAATCTGGTCAATCGATCATGAAGCCCATTTACAACCATGAAACAGGAGAAATCGATCCACCCGAAGAGATCAAGCCTAACCATGTGATTGTAATTGAAGGCTTACACCCCCTCTATGATCCGCGCGTGCGCGAGCTAGTAGACTTCAGTGTTTACCTTGATCTAGATGATCAGATCAAAGCCGCCTGGAAAATTCAACGGGATATGGCAGAGCGGGGTCACAGCCTGGCGGATGTCATGCAGGCAATCAATGCTCGTCGCCCTGACTTCCAAAAATTTATTGATCCCCAAAAAGAATTTGCCGATACCGTAATCCAAATCCTACCTACTCAGCTGACCCAAAACGATCCCGATCACAAGATCCTCCGCGTTCGTCTGATACAAAAAGATGGTGTAGAGGGATTCACCCATGCCTACCTATTTGACGAAGGCTCTACCATTACCTGGACTCCCTGTGGCAAAAAACTTTCCTGCTCGATTCCTGGTATGCGCTTCTTCTATGGCTCAGAACCTTATTACCAGCATTCAGCTTCAGTCCTAGAAGTAGATGGTCAATTTAACAAGCTCGAAGAAGTCACTTACATCGAAGAGCATCTCAGTAATCTAGACACCAAGCATTACGGTGAATTGACCCAACTGTTACTCAAGCATGAAGGCTATCCTGGCTCCAACAACGGCACAGGTTTGTTGCAGGTAATTGTGGGTCTAAAAATGCGTGCCACCTACGAAAGACTAACCCAAAAACAACCTGAGCTAGCGATCGCTTAATCAGGCAGCCCCAGGGCAAGCTGATAGACCTGACGGCGGGAAATTCCCAATGCTTCTGCCAGTTCGCGGCTAGCTTGAGAGCGGCTCATGCCCTGGTCGATTAATTGCTGAAGTTGATTGATTAAATCTTGATCGCTGAAAATGGGGCTAGGTGTAAAGGGGCGGCCAGCAATCACCAAGGTGAATTCGCCCCGAGGCACATGGTCAGTAAAGTAGCTTAGAGCCTCAGCTAGGCTACCTCGCCAAAATTCTTCATGCAATTTGGTCAATTCCCTGCCCAAGACTAATTGCCGTTCTGGTTCTAGGGTGTCACCTAGATCATGGAGGGTACGCAAGAGCTTATGGGGAGCTTCATAGAGAATGAGTGTGAGTGCACTGGCCTTAATCTGGGTAAGCTGCGATCGCCTCTGGCTGTGATCCTGACTCAAAAACCCCAAAAAGCTAAAGCCACTGGTATCTAGTCCAGAAGTCACTAGGGCAGTAATCGCCGCCGTTACCCCTGGGATGGGAATCACATTAATTTGGTGCTGAATACAAGCTTGGACTAACTCAGTGCCAGGATCAGAAATACCAGGCATCCCCGCATCTGATACCAAAGCGATCGCTTCACCAGCCTCTAGCCGCGTCAAAATTTGCGGCAGTCGCTCTTGAGTATTGTGGCTGTGATAGCTAATGGTAGGAGTGGTAATTTGAAAGAATTGGAGCAGCCGACCAGTGTGACGAGTGTCTTCGGCGGCGATCAGATCTACCTGTTGCAGGGTCTTGATCGCTCTGGCAGTCATATCTTCGAGATTACCAATTGGCGTGCCAACCAGGTAGAGAGTGCCTAGCGCCAATTTCGATTCTCCCAATCCCGCATCTGTCGTTCTAGGCGGTCAATTCTACCGCGCAGTTCATCCATTTCGTTTTGCCTAGCTACACCTAAATCCTGCATCACGTTGCGAATTTGGCGTTGAATGAGGTTTTCTAAACTGTTTTGATCCAATTTAAAGCGGCTATTCAATTCATTCACAAACTCTGCCGCTTGCTCTGGGTTGATTTTGCCATCTTTAACCCATTCATCGGTGACATCTTTTAGCCGTTCTGCCATTAGGGAAGTTGTGCCTACTCCCAACATTAGTAGCTGCTTCAAGATATTATTGTTATCCATGGCTGTCCTGGTTTGCGTATATGTTTATTTTGCCTTAGATTCTGACTAATAACCTATGGTCAACCTCGAATTTGCCCAAGCGCTACCCCAATTGACTGAGTTAGTGGGGCAGTTCTCCCAGCAGCGCATTTTAGTAGTCGGTGATCTCACTTTAGATGAGTTTGTGACGGGGGAAGTAGAGCGGCTATCGCGCGAAGCACCAGTATTGATTGTCCGCCATGAGCATACTGTTCAGGTGCCAGGGGGAGGGGCTAATGCAATTTATAATCTGGCGAAGCTAGGTGCTCAAGTAATTGCCGTGGGTATAGTGGGGGATGACCCTCAAGGACAAGCCCTCAAGCAGATTTTTAGGCAGGCGGGGATTGATGTTACTGGGGTTTTTACTGATCCTAGTCGCCCAACTGTGACCAAAACTCGGATTTCTGCCCACGCGCGCCAGTCGGTCACCCAGCAGATTGTGCGGCTCGATCGCAAGTCTGATCAAGTACCGCCTAGTTTGGTACAAACTCAAATAGCCGAATATATTGCCCGTCACATGGCGATGGTAGATGGGGTAGTCTGTTCTGACTATGGTGAAGGGGTGATGCAACCTGGGGTAATCGCTGCTGCCCTAAAGCATAGGCTGGTAGTAGTAGATACCCAAAAACAGCTAGAGCGCTATCGAGGGGCTAGTATTTTTACGCCTAACCTGCCAGAGGCAGAGCTAGCAGTGGGCTATCAAATCACAGAGGCAAATCTAGGGCGGGCGGGACAGGAGCTATTGGCACTCACCCAAGCGCAGCAGATCCTGATTACTAGGGGAGAAGACGGTATGAGTTTGTTTGATCGGCAAGGCAACCATGATCACGTGCCTGCCTTTAATCGCACTCAGGTATTTGATGTCACGGGTGCAGGAGATACGGTGGTGGCAGCCCTGACCTTGGGCTTGGCGGCGGGGGGAGATGCTTGGCAGGGGATGGTGTTGGGTAATTTGGCTGCCAGTATTGTGGTGCGCCAGTTTGGTACTTCTACTACCAATTCTGAGCAGTTGTTGGCGGCGATTGCTACTCTAGCCTTACAATAACACTAAAGCCTTTTCATCTTGGGACTATTATGACCGAGCGTAAATATCGACTGATTACTCGCAGCGATTTTGATGGCGTGGTCTGCGCAGTGCTGCTCAAGGAGCTAGATTTAATTGATGATATTTTGTTTGTGCATCCCAAGGATATGCAGGATGGCAAGATAGAAGTAAGCGATCGCGACATAACTACTAATTTGCCCTATGTAGATGGCGTGCATTTAGCCTTTGATCACCACCTGAGTGAAACCATTCGGGTGCAAGAGTTGAAGGAAAATCATGTGATTGATCCCACTGCTCCTTCGGCGGCGCGGGTGGTGTACAACTATTTTGGTGGGCGGTTTAAGTTTCCCAGCATTTCCCAGGAGATGATGACGGCGGTAGACAAGTCGGATTCAGCCCAGTTTACCTTTGAGGATATTCTGCATCCAGAAGGCTGGGTATTGCTGAGTTTTATTATGGATGCGCGCACTGGTCTGGGTAGATTTAAAGATTTCCGCATTTCTAATTACCAGTTGATGCTGACTTTGATTGATCATTGTCGCTCCTATACCATCGATGCAATTTTGGAGTTACCAGATGTGAAAGAACGCATTGAACTCTACGATCAGCAGGAACAGAAGTTTAAGGATCAAATTCGGCGTTGTACTAATGATCTGTGCGATCTGGTGGTTTTAGATCTGCGCTACGAAGACGTAATCTATGCGGGCAATCGGTTTATGATCTACGCTCTGTTTCCAGAGGCAAAAATCTCTATGCACGTGATGTGGGGGATGAAACGCTTGAATACGGTGTTTGCGGTGGGCAAATCCATTCTCAATCGCGGCGCAAATTTGAATATTGGGCAACTGATGCTACGCCATGAGGGCGGTGGTCATGCCAATGCTGGTACCTGTCAAATTGATAACGCGATCGCGGAAGAAACCAAGCAGGAATTAATTGAGCAGATTTTGCAATCTTTTAAGCATTAAACCTATGTCCGTAGAACTAGATCTATTAATCAAATCCAAGCAGTTACGCGATCGCAATCTCAGCGGGGAGCGTTTGTTTGGGGCGGAACTCAACCAAGCTGATCTGCAAGGGGCGAACTTGAGCAATTGTCGTTTGAGTGGGGCGGAACTCAATCAGGCGAATATGATCAATGCTAATCTCACCAATGCCCATTTGAGTCGGGCGCAAATGACTGAGGCGCAGCTAACGGGAGCAGATCTAACTGGCGCAAAAATGAGTGAAGCCAATCTTACTAAGGCTAACCTCAGCCAAGCGATCGCTGCCCATACCAAAATGAGCGAAGCCAATCTCAGTCATGCCAATCTGGAGGGCTGTGACTTAGCAATGGCAGATTTGAGCAATGCTAACCTCGCTGGGTCAAACTTGACTACAGCCAACTTGACCGAGGCAATTTTGACCAATGCTAACTTGAGGGGAGCAGTTTTAACCAGTTGTCAACTCAGTGGCGTAAAGTTCAACCAGGCAGATTGTACTGATGCGGATTTGCGCGGTGCCCAGTTTAGCGGTGCTGATCTGAGCGGTACTAATTTTCAGGGTGCCAATCTCAGCTATGCGGATTTGAGTCAGGTGAATATTTACAGTGCTAACTTTAATGGTGCTAACCTCTGCGAAGCCCTGATGCCCGATGGCAGTCGCTCTAAACAGGGCTGTGTATAATCCCATTCATAAACCCAATCAACTGATCTGTGGTGATGGTCAAGTAGCGATCGTGACTGGTTGGTTCCTCAAAGAAGCGATCGCTCGGAAATTGTCGCCCCAGGTTTATGCGGTGATTGGTCAACTCTACAGTCCTACTAGGGGCATAGATTTTTTGGTAAGGAATCTGCTATTTAATCCCCAAGTTAGATACCTAGTGATTTTGAATGCCACCAAAGAAGATCGCAATGCGGGCGGCAGTCGTTGCTTGATGGATTTTTTTGAGCAGGGTGTTCGAGCAGGAGAAAATGAACTAGGACAACCCTGTTGGCTGATTAATTCTGAGGTCAAAGGTTACATCGATCAAGAGATTCCCTATCCTTGGCTAGAGCATTTACGCCACCATCTTCTAGTCAAGTTCACAGAAGCGATCGCCCCTGCCCTTGACCAAGTTCAAGAGTTTGCCCAGAAGCCTCTGCCCCCTTGGGGATCACCCCAGACTTTCCCTAAAGCTGAACCTGAAGTAACGATTTTTCCAGGGGTAAAAGCAGGACATCGGATCGAAGCGCCCACGATCGCGGCAGCCTGGGTGCAGATTTTGCAGCGCATTCGCCGTACAGGTCAGGTACGCAATTCTGCCTATGACAACCAATGGCAAGAACTCTTAAATCTGATGGCAATTATCACGGCTGAGCCAGCAGATTACTTTTTCCCAGAGCCCAACTATTTGCCAGTGAGTCGCGAATTTTTACCCGAATATATTGCTCTGACCCTAGAAGATTCACCTTTTCAAGTGGGGGTGAAATACACCTATGGCAGTCGGATGCGATCGCACTTCAAAATAGATCAAATTGAACAGGCGATCTTGACCTTGAGCCAGAACCCTGATTCCACTAGAGTGGTAATCTCCCTTTGGGATGCCGCCGCTGATAGCCAGAGCAATAGCAGCCCGCCCTGTTTAAATCATATTTGGCTACGGCTGAGTGACCAAAAGCTCATACTCACAGCTACTTTTCGCAGTAACGATATGTTCTCTGCTTGGGTAGCAAACGCCTTTGGTCTACGGGCTTTGCAAAAATATATCTGCGATCGCTTGCCAGGGATTTCCCTAGGGGAATTGATTACAATTAGCCAGAGCGCCCACATTTACGATGACTGTTGGCAGGCTAGCGATCGGGTAGTTGCTGACCATTATTTAGCCCTATTGAGTCAGCGAGATTTTAGGGATCCAGTAGGCAGTTTTGTGATTAGCTTGCAAGCTGAGCAAATTTTGGTGGAGCAGATCTCTCCTGGTACGGGTGCGGTTCTAGACTGTTTTAGCGATCGCCAAGCCCACAGGCTCTACCAAAAGATCGCCGCTATGTATCCCAACTTGCAAACCGAGCACGCCCTATATCTGGGCACCGAGTTGCAAAAAGCAGAGCTAGCTCTAGAGTTGGGCTTAACCTATGTTCAAGATCAGAGGTTCAAGATCAAGGATTCAAATTCAAAGATCAAGCTCAAAGATTAGGTTGATGGTTGCAATAGATAAAAATAAATGGGCAAAAAGAGAATCGAACTCTTACGGGTCTCCCCGCCAGATTTTGAGTCTGGTGCGTCTACCAATTCCGCCATTCGCCCAGGAACATTAATATAGCAAAAAAGCACATCTTTGCGCAAGATTTCGGTTAAGCTGACCCAAGTATATATTTACCCCACACAGCAAAAATCCAAAAAGCTATGCGTAGTGCTAGAGAAGTAAATCAGAATCTGATCATTGCTGGCATCTTTGTGATCGCCTTACTATTTTTATTTGTATCTGCGGGCCCCTTGGTAGTAGTTGGCGCGGGCAATCGGGGCGTGGTGATGAACTTTGGTCAAGTCCAAGAGAATATTTTAGGTGAGGGGCTGCATTGGCGGGTACCGATCATGACCGAAATTCGGCAGCTAAGTGTGCGTGTCCAAAAGACCGACATTCTGGCGCAGGTTGGTTCTAAAGACTTGCAAGAAGTGCAGCTAGATGTGGCAATCAACTGGCACATAGACCCCAACAAGGTAAACCAGGTATATCAGACCATTGGCGATGAAAATCAGGTGGTGAATCGGATTCTCAACCCGGCGGTGGGGGAAGTGGTAAAAGCTGCTGCTGCCAAGAAAAATGCTGAAGAAATTTTGACTAAGCGCCCTGAACTCAAGACTGAGATTGACGATAACCTGGATGAGCGGTTGGCCGAGTTTGGCATTATTTTAGATAGCGTCTCTCTCCTGGATGTAGACTTTACTAGGGAATTTGCGGCGGCGATCGAGCAAAAACAAATTGCCGAACAAGAAGCCCAACGGGCAGTGTATATCACCCAGAAGGCAGCACGGGAAGCTGAAGCCGTGGTCAACCGCGCCAAGGGCCAGGCAGAAGCTCAGATGTTGATTCAAAAAACCCTCACGCCCGAAGTCTTGCAGAATAAGCTGATCGATGCTTGGGATGGCAAGTTTCCCTTGATCTATGGTGGTAATGCCCTGCCTTTGATCGATCCGAAACTATTTGGTATGGATCAGGTTAGCTCGCTCAATGCTAAATAGCTTTGCTGCTCAAGAGTCAGTATCTCTGCCCCAGCCTAGCCCTGAGTTTGCCCAATATTTGCAGCCCTACCAGGTAGCGATCGCTTTTCAAGACCAGGCGGAGATTTTAAGACGGTCTGGGGGTGATCGCTTGGTCAGATTTCGCTTACATTTGCCGCCTTTAGCCTTTTTTCAAATGCAGATTTTTGCCCTGGTAGATCTAGATGTTTGGTCTACGGGCGATCGCTATCTGTATTTGGAATCCCAGGCGGCGACGGTGCAGGTAAAACTGCTGGGCATGGAGATTCAGCCTGGAGAGTTTAGCTTGAAGCTCAGGGGCAAAATTTATCAAGAGGCAGAGCGACTGATTGGTGAAGCCAGCCTAAATATTACCGTAGAGGTACCACCGCCAATTAGTTTGCTGCCGAGTGATTTGCGTCAACAGGGCGGCGATCGCTTACTGGCAGAAGTATTATCGGATCTGAAGCTCAAGCTATTACAGCAACTGATCAAGAACTATGCTAACTGGCTTCTAGAAACCTAGGGTCATTGGACTTGCGCCACAGTTTATAGTGATAATTTCAGGGAATGACTGTAATTAGCTAAAACAACAGCCCGCTTGGGCAAAGAACGCAGTAATCTTAAATTTTAACCCCTATACTGACTATGCTTGACCCTAATCAAGAAATCATGGAGCTAGAAGATCTGCTACCAGCTTCTTGGCGGATGCAAACCAAAGTATTTAGCGGCTATGAACGACTACCCCTGATTAGTAGTAATTTACCTAAGCCCTGGAATCGGCGCCTAAAAGTAAATCTCAATTTTCGTCAGTGGCAGGAATTATCCCGCTCAGAGCGAGATCTATTATTTTTACAAGAAGTAGCAGGGCGGCTTACCCCGCGATGGCTGACCCTGGGGCTAGATCAAGCACTAACCCTGTTAGCACTAGTGGCGACAGCTTGGCAGTTCAGCCAATCAGATTTGGGTGGGGCTGGTTTAGGAATCTTACTTACGCTCTTGGCAGGCGATCGCTTGCGGCGACAACAAACTGGTCTACCTGCCAGAATCAAAGCCGATCAGGAAACCCTGCAAATTGCCCAAAGGAGAGGCTATAGCTCTACTCAAGCAGCCAAGGCGCTTCTGCAAGGTCTGGCTAAGCTACATGAACGTCAAGAACCAGGTTTAGATTATTTAATTCGGTGTGAACATCTGCGAGCGATCGCTACCCGCACTGAGATTGGCGTACCAGACTAAAACTAGTATGGAAAAGATTTTTGAGAAATACAGTCAACTACACCCCGATCAAGTGCTGATTGTAGAAGCCATGATCGATGGGGAAACCGATCAGATTATGGTGTTTAAGGGGTTTTCTAGTTCTTTGGTCAAACCCACCGCCTATGACCCCGATTTAGGGGTGTTGCCAGATCAGGCGGAAATTTTGGCAATTAGTTGTCTACAGGCTCCCTACAATCCGAGCCAGCCAATTTATCTGGCGCAAAACCTCAGTTGGGCAGCTTTTCTTAGACTCGCCCAGGATTGAGCCGATGCTCAGGATCAAACTTCTGCTTCAAGAGCGCCATGATCCTAGCTGTATCTGTGCCATAGCCCCATACATCCCCCAATTCCTGTTTTACCCTGCTTGGCGATCGCAACAAACTCAACCAGCCCCCCTGCTCAGTTAGGGATTGACGGATTTGCTGAATTTGGACAGCGGTAACCTGATCGCTAATACTCAACCAGCCCCCTTGTAGAGTAGTAGGACTGCCTGCTAAAACAGCATGAATCTTTGTCCAAGTGGGCACAAACTGGCTAGGAAGTAGACCAATTTTAGCGATCGCTTGCCCAGGCTGCCAAATCCAGTCAGAAATATCTTGCCAAATTGTCGGTTGCACCTGAAGCACAGCTAATTCCCCTGCCAAGTCCCCTAGGGTTTGGGCTTGCAGTTGCACGCTCTCGGGAATCCCAGAAAATTCGACCATCAAGGCAGCCTCAGACTGAATTGCTAAACTTTCTAGCCAACTGCCAGCTACTGGCTCAAGGCGCGTAGGAGTCAAAGCTGCCCTGAGCACGGTTTGATGCAAACTGGCAACCTTAGCCAGGCTGCCGCTAACTATTAGGGTTTGAGCCCTAGGCGGTCGCGGATAAACCCGCAAGGTAACTTGGGTAATGATGCCGAGGCTGCCATAGGAGCCCGTCAACAACTTCATCAGGTCATAGCCAGCTACGTTCTTGACCACCCGCCCCCCAGCTTTGACTATCTCCCCATCTGCCCGTACCATGCTCAAGCCCAGGCACATATCGCGCACGCTCAAATAACGATGCCGCCAAGCTCCACTACAGCCCGTTGCCAAGATGCCGCCAATCGTAGCTGCTGCTGCCAAGGGTGGATCGATCGCTAAAAACTGTCCCTGCTGCGCCAGAATATCCTGTAATTCCCCGTAGGTCATTCCCGTTTCCACAGTCACGGTCAGGTCACCTGCGGCATGGTCAATCAGGCGATTTAATTTAGCCGTGGAAATTGCACATAGGGGTAGACTAGACTTGATTTCTCCTCCCCAATCTAGCTTGCTACCATTACCGTAGGGAGCGATCGCCCAAGTGTTTTGGTTGGCGTGATGGATGGCTGATGCCACTTCTGTAGCAGTCTCAGGATAAAATTCGGCGACCACTTCAGGCAAATAGTTGACAAGGCTAGACATGGGCTTCAAAAGCCTTGAGGATAATTCGATCGCGCCCCTGCTCCTTCGCTTCCAGCAATGCCTGCTCTGCTACCCGCAAAAAACTCTCCGATGCCAAATCAGAATTGGGTACAGTGCTACAAATGCCCACGCTCAAACTGAGCTTTCCCTGGGGTAAATCTAACTGTTCTATCTGGTTTTGAATATTACGGGTAACATGAATAGCCCCACCAGCATCGGTACTAGGCAGGATTAGGCTAAACTGATAGTCACTGTAGCGGGCAACTAGATCAGCAGGGCGCTTCAATTCCTGTTTGATCAACTCGGCAATTTGCTTGAGGCAGTCATCCCCCGATTGATGGCCATAGAGGGCGTTGAGTTGGCGAAAATAGTCCAGTTCCAAAAGAATTACTGCTAAGTTTTCCTGCTCCCTGGCTAGCCTGCGCCATTCTGACTCCAATTGCTGATAGAAATAGCTGCGATTATAGACCTGGGTGAGATAGTCCAGCTTTTCCTGCTGGGCGATCGCTGCCAGTGCCTCAGCTAAAGCCTCTGCCATTTCCCGCAGATCAACTTTGGACTGTTCGACTTGGTGTTGGAGGGAGCGGACAGAACTCGCCTGGGTCAATCTGGCTTGCACTTCCGCCCTAGTCTGTTGCTGGGTCAGCAGATCTAGTGCCCCAGCTTTTATTAATGGCGCTAGCTCTGCCTGCATAGGCAAACTGGCAATCAACAACACTGGAGCTTCAGTCGCAGCAGTAATTTGCGCACAGATGCTCTGCACCTGGTCAAACTCCAGAGACAACAGGATGTAATCAAAGGCTGACTGAGAGGAAATCGCAGAAAGTTTAGCGATCGCTTGCACCACATCCGATTCCAACTCAAATTCGGCAAAATCTGCTAGCGACTCTGACCAATACTTCTGTTCCGACAAATCAGAGCTAAGGAGCAATATACGCATAAAATCTTTTCGCGCGGCAGATAGCATATATATTGCCTCAAAATTGCGCCCACGGTCGATTTCTACGACTAAATTTACCTGTGTTGGCAGGTTTAAGAGATCGGCAAAATATAAGTAGGGCGGTAAAGCTTGCCAAAAGTAAGCTACCAAATCAGCCACCTCTAGGTCAGATAATCCCTGACTAGCTTGCACCTCTGCCCCCTGACGCCAGGCTAAACTCCAAACATAATTGGGTGCATCCAGCACCAATAGTCGATCCAGATATCGCCACAGACGCTGATATTCTACCAAAGCAATGCCACAGGTTAGGGTGAACTCGGAGTGATTAGCCAAAATAGCCCTAGGCAAGGCATTCATCCCCACACACCAGCCTTCAAAGATCACGATATCTGCTGCTGTCACCACTTCATAACCCGCGCGATCGCCCAGCCCACCCCAAGTCGACTTATCAAACCGCGGGATCTGGGCTGGCTGACCCCGTCGCAACTGCTCAAAAACCTGCACCCCCAGATCTAGATCATGGGTACCTGGCACGCCGCGCCATTTTAACTGGGGAAACTGAGCTTGCAGTACCTGGCGATCGGCAAAAGTTTTATATAAATCATCTAGGGAAAAGGCGAGACAACTGCAGCCCAAATATGTGATCAACTGCTTGAGGCTAGCAGCCAAGGTGGATTTACCCGATCCCTGTAAGCCGACAATGCCCTGCACTAGGGGTAGTCTAGATTCTTCCCCACCAGAGCGATCGCGACTCAAACTTACCAAGTGCAAAGCCAGGGGCAAGGTCAGTTTCCAAAAGTTGAGTAAAATTTCAGGTAGGGCTTGCCACTCAGATGTGCTGGCGCCCTTTACCCAGAGCGCCAATAGCTGTAGGCGAGTAGCGATCGCCCACTCAAGGGCTTGAGGATCAATACCCAGAGCCTTCAAGCGCCCCAGATCAGACTTTTCCCAAGTCAGTAGAATATTTAAATCAGACCCAGATAAAGCCCCACAGGGATCACCCAACCGACAACTCACCGCATAGCTGACTAGGATCTGGTACAGCCTGCCAACCATTATTAACGTTTGGAGTATTGAGCCGCCTTCCGAGCTTTACGCAGACCATACTTACGGCGCTCCTTAGACCGAGGATCACGGGTTAAGTACCCCTCTACCTTCAAAGGTTTACGATTTTCTGGTGTCAATTCACAGAGCGCGCGAGCTACCCCCAGTTTAATCGCATCCGCTTGACCGGTCACCCCACCGCCATGGGCGTTCACCAGCACATCGTACTCATTTTCTAACCCTAGGGTTTCTAAAGGAGCCTTCACCCCAGCCAAGTAGCTAGGATTAAACTGTAAATAGAGATCTCCGGGCTTGTTATTGATCACAATTTTCCCTGTACCAGGTACTAAGCGCACACGAGCCACTGCCGTTTTGCGCCTACCTGTCCCCCAATACACCGCTCGATTAGACTGATCTACTGCTTGCATAACTTATCTCCTAATTTGTGATGGTCTTGACATTGATTTTCTAGGCTAGAGCACCCCCGAACCTGGTGTAGTATTCAAAGGCAATACCACTGGTTGTTGAGCTCCATGGGGATGATTAGCTCCAGCATAGACCTTGAGCTTGGTAAACAAGTCTCTCCCCAGCCGATTTTTGGGCAGCATCCCCTTAACCGCATGTTCAATCACTCGCTCTGGTAAGCGCTTAATCAATTTTTCAAAGGTTTCCTCTTTCATGCCACCGGGTCGGCCAGAGTGACGCTTGTATACCTTTTGAGCAGGTTTTTTGCCTGTTACTATCACTTTGTCAGCGTTAATTACAATGACAAAGTCTCCTGCATCCAGATGGGGGGTGTAGATTGGCTTATTTTTGCCGCGTAAAATGCTAGCAACTGTGGTAGCTAAGCGACCAAGGCGCTGGTTTTCAGCATCGATCAAATACCACTGCTGCTCAACCTGTTTGGGGAGATAGGAGCGATTTGGATCAAGAGTAGTAGTCATGGTTTTATCCTAGATTAAAAATTAAACTTTTACAAAATTACAAACTTACGAGCGGAAAGGGATTGAGCGGGTATTTGATTGCCAGTAGACAAAGCCCTTGGGGTGGGGCGGCGTAGCGCACTAAGTCACGTCTTTGCTGCTGCCAGATATCTGTAAATTCAGCTACGCTCAAACGACCTCTGCCCACCTCGACTAGAGTACCTACCAACAATCGCATCATGCCGTACAGAAAACCACTTGCTTCCACCTCCACATAAACAAATTCTTGCTGCTGCCAACACTTCACTTCTTTTACCTCTACTCGAGCATGCGATCGCTTGGAACCAGCTTTCTGCACTGCACTGAGATTCTGTTCGCCTACCATTGGTTGTAAAGCCTCGGCCATCAAATTAACTTGCAAGACTTCATGATAGAAATGCCAGCTAAAATCCCTGACAAATAAATTGGGTAAAGGGTGGGTATAAATTGTATAACGATATTTTCTAGCGATCGCGCTAAATCTGGCGTGCCAGGAACTACTTACCAAGCTTGCCGCTAAAATTCTCACATCTGGGGGGAGGCGGGCATTGAGTACCTTGACCCAACTCGACGCTGGCAGAACCCCATCATAGTCAAAATGAGCTACCTGAGCAGCAGCATGGACTCCAGTGTCAGTTCTGCCTGCCCCATGAATTACCAAGACACTTCCTACTACCTCGGCGATCGCTTCTTCAATTACCTGCTGCACAGAGATCTGACCTAGCTGACGCTGCCAGCCGTGGAACTGCCCACCCAAGTATTGAATCAAGAGGGCAATGCGCGGCACTACACCAACTGAATTACAGACATTTCCGAATTATCCCCACGGCGGCGGACTGTGCGAATAATCCTGGTGTAGCCACCCTGGCGGTCAGCATAGCGAGTAGGAGCAGACTCAAACAGTTTATGTACTAGTTCTGGGTCATAGATAAAGCCAAGGGCTTGACGACGGGCACTCAGAGAGCCATCTTTAGCCAGACCAATCATTTTTTCAGTAGTAGCCCTAATAGCACTAGCACGAGCTTTGGTGGTTTTAATTTCCCCATGGCGGATCAATTCAGTAGTTAAAACTCGAAGTAAAGCCTTGCGCTGATCAGCAGGGAGGCTTAATTGGGGGACACGACAACGGTGGCGCATAGGTTTATTTTTTGTAATAAATTTAGTAAAGATTAACTAGCTTTTTGCTTCATTTCTGGTAACACCAAGCCGGAATAACGTCCCAGGGCTTCCATTACCTCATCTGCTGACTTCTGACCAAAATTTTTGATCTCCAGTAGATCTTCCTTGCTGTATTTCATCAGATCTTGAATAGTATTGATCTGAGCCCGTTTCAGGCAGTTATAGGCTCTAACTGACAGTCTAAGTTCTTCGATTTGAACTTGGGTAAGTTCGCTACCAGGATCTGGCTCATCAATTCGAGACTGAATCAAATCAAGCTCTTGCAAGGGACTAAACAGATCTACCAGAAGGTGAGCCGACTTAGAAAGAGCATCCTGGGGAGTAATACTGCCATTGCTAGTAATCTCAATACTCAGTTTTTCCTTGCCAGAAACAATGGTCTCGACTTCATACTTCACCTTACGCACTGGCATAAACACAGCATCTAGCTGCAAGAAATCCAATGCCATCTGGTCTCCTTTAGTGCGCTGAACCGCACGATAGCCTTTGCCTCGCTCAACTTTTACTTCCATTTCCAGCACTGCACCTTCAGCCAAGGTGGCAATGTACTGTTTAGGGTTGATCACCTCTACATCTGTAGGCAATTCAAAGTCGGCTGCAGTCACAGTTGCAGGGCCACGCACATGTAGGCGACAAGGTAAAGATTCTGAACTATGGGAGCGTAACACAATCTCCTTCATGTTCAAAAACAGATCGAGAACATCTTCCCGCACTCCTGGAATGGATGAAAACTCATGGGATACTCCAGCAATCCTTACTGCTGTAATCGCTGCCCCCTCTAAATTAGACAGCAAAATACGGCGCAAAGCATTACCAATAGTGATTCCCTGCCCCCGATCTAGGGGCTGTAGTTCAAACTTACTATAGTAGGTACTACTATTGGGTTCGGTATAGGATTCAATACACTCTACTTGAAATTGTGCCATGGACTCACCAATACTGTCTTTAATCTTACTGTCTTGAACGATCTTCCCGAAAATCAACCTCTAGTTAGAGTTCAGACTTTGTCCTAAACTCGACGACGCTTGGGTGGGCGGCAGCCGTTGTGGGGAATCGGGGTGATATCACGGATTAAAGTGATTTCTAAACCGACCGCCTGTAATGCTCGTACCGCAGTCTCACGACCAGAGCCAGGGCCGCAAACCATCACTTCAATCTGTCGCATTCCCTGTTCCATCGCCCGTCTAGCTGCACCTTCCGCCGCGGTCTGAGCCGCAAAAGGAGTACCTTTTTTTGCTCCTTTGAATCCACTGGAGCCAGCCGAAGCCCAGGAGATCACGTCACCACCTGTATCAGCGATTGTGACAATGGTGTTGTTAAAAGTAGATTGGATGTAGGCAATACCGCTAGGAACATTACGTTTAGCCTTACGGGGACCTGTTCGACGAGTTGGTTGACGAGCCATATTTTGCTAGACCTAGTTAATTTTAGAATGGTGACCTTAGAATGGTGATCTTAGAATGAATGGTGATTTTAGGGTGATAGCCTAGGATAGTTATTGGTGAGAACTGTTACCACTCAGCACTTTGGTGCGAATCTCTTGAGGAATCCACCAAGGAATTAGGAAGAAGTCAGATGAACTGAGTTAAATTTAAATTGAGTTAAATTCAGATATAAATTTACTACAAATTAGCTATGAGATTGATTATAGATTTCCTTTGGCTTTGCCCTAAAGTCAAGGTTCCATAGCACTTAATCACAAACACTTAAACAAACACTTGATCAGAGTTTAGTTAAATCAGAGTTTAGTTAAAACTTGTGCTGTAATTGAAAGAGGCGACAAGAGTAATGGAATTACCGCTCTGCTCAGCTAAGCAGTATCGGTTTACTTCCTAGCAACCTTCTTCTTACCAGCAACAGTGCGGCGTGTACCTCGGCGTGTGCGGGCATTGGTGCGAGTGCGCTGACCTCTAAGTGGCAAGCCAAGGCGATGACGGCGACCGCGATAACAACCAATATCTACTAGGCGCTTGATGTTGAGCCCCTCAAGCCGGCGCAGATCTCCTTCTACCTGATAGTTGGTCTCTAGCTCTTGCCTTAGCAGAGATATTTCGGGATCAGTGAGATCCTTTACCCTGGTATCAGGATTAACTTTAGTTGAGGCTAAAATTGCTTTTGAACTGGACAAGCCAATTCCGAATATGTATGTCAACGCAATCTCAATGCGCTTATCTCGTGGAAGGTCTACCCCTGCTATGCGAGCCACTAATCAATCTCCCTGCACTCTAAAGTTCGATAATAAAAATTTGGTAGAAATTTCTCTGATTCTGACATGATTAACCTTTGGCTATTGCTGAAGTTTTATGTCATAGGAAATTTTGCGACAAATCCAATAATATATTAATTAAGGGGGGGATTGTCAAGCGTTATTTCAATTATCTTAGCTTTAATACTTGCCGTTGCTTTGCTCTAGCTGATAGAGGCTGGCATAGAGACCTTTTTGGCTTAGTAGTTGGTCGTGGCTGCCCTGTTCCACTAGTTGCCCTTGCTTGAGCACTAAGATGCGATCCACATGGCGAATGGTTGAAAGACGATGGGCAATCACAATCGTAGTACGACCTTCCATGAGCTGTTCCAGGGATTGTTGAATCAAATATTCAGTGGTGACATCAAGGCTAGCTGTGGCTTCGTCAAGAATCAGGATAGGAGGGTTACGAATCGCCGCGCGGGCGAAGGCTAGCAGTTGTTTTTGACCACCAGAAAGGTTAGCTCCCCTGGCTCTTACTTGAGTTTGATAGGCTTGGGGCAAATCTTGAATGTAGGGGTCTACGTTCATGGCTACTGCCGCGGCGATCGCTTCTTGGTCAGAATAGGACTCCCCAAGGGTGATATTGCTAATCACATTGCCAGAAAAGAGAAAGGCATCTTGAAGGATTACACCAATGTGCTGGCGCAGGGTCTGTTGAGTAACTTGGCTGATATCAATTCCATCAATTAGGATGCGACCACGGCTGGGTTCGTAGAGCCGACAGAGCAGGCGAATAATTGAGCTTTTGCCGGCTCCAGTAGGGCCTACGAGCGCAATTTTTTCCCCTGGGGCGATCGTAAAGTCCAGGTCTTTGATTACATACTCATCGGGTTTATAGCCAAACCATACTTGCTCAAACTTGATTTCCCCTTGTCCATGGGGGGGGAATACTTGAGGATTTTCGGGGTCACGAATTTCGATGGGCTCTTGCAGGATGTGATTGATACGCTCAATGGCGGTGAAGCCAGACTGAATGACCGTAAACTTTTCGGCTAGTTGTCTCAGGGGATCAAACAGGCGCTGGGAAAATAGCACAAAGGCCGAGAGTTCGCCATAGGTCAGGTTATTCTGGACGATTTGACCACCGCCAATCCAGAGGATGCCACTGATTGCTGCCAGCGAAATCCATTCCAGGGTGGCAGATACAGCTGAATCATGAAAGATGGTCTTGTTTACTTCGGTAACATAGCGCTGATTAAGGTCGTAGTGGAGTTTGCTGTTGTAGGCTTCTCGCCGAAAAAGCTGGACAATATTCACCCCCACAATATTCTCTTGGAGAATGGAGTTGAGATCAGATAAGCGATCGCGGGCAATGTAGTTAGCTTTACGATATTCGTATTGAAAATAGATGATTAGGCCAGTAACTGGAAAAATCAAAGCTACCAGCAGTAGAGATAACTCCCAACGGTAGTAAGCAAACATGACGATCGCGGTCACCAGAATTGAGGCTAGATCACTGAAGATGCCCACGGCTCCAGTCGCAAACACATCCCCCAGGGCTTCCACATCGCTAGTTAGTCTAGTAATGAGCTTACCCACTGGGGTACGGTCGAAGAAGCTAGTAGAGAGGTGGGTGACATGGACAAATAGATCATCACGGATGTCGGCGGTAATTTTCTGCCCCACTTTTTGGACTAAATAGCCTTGAATCCCTGCTAGCCCCAGCCGGGTAATGATGGTCAAGGCTACCCAAAGACAGTACCAGCGCAGCCCGACTAGGTCTCCAGCTTTGATCGGACCATCGATCGCTAGCTGAACTAAGCGGGGCTGAATGGCATTAGCTCCAGCCAGGGGAATTAGCATAGCTAGGGAAATTACCAGGTCTAGATAGCTATGCTTGAGGTAGGGCAGTAGTTTGGCCAATAAGCCAAGGTCACCACCGAATAGATTGAGACTTTTAGCTGTGGTTGGAGATTGGGGGGCTAGTTTTAATGACACGATGGGGCTCTATTCTAAATCTTCTCTACCACTGGGGTTGCGGGAAGGATCGCTGTTCAGAAAGCCAAAGACAAAGAGGCTAACGAAGAAAATTACGGTTACATACACTACGATTTTAAGGGTAAGCATGGGAATATCTCCTGGTTTTTATAAATGTACTGAAATGGTTACTCTAACGATTAGGCACGGATCTCATCATAGTCGAAAAGATCATCGAAAAAATCATAGGACTTCCGCAAGGGTGATCCAACCCCTTGGCTTTATGACTGGTTGATTGTTGGGATTTTGGAAAGAATGCGGCACAGAAATCATTAAAACCTACATGAAAACATTTGGCGGAGCTGCACCCCTTTTGGTCACCCATTACCATAATTTACAAACTGGAATAACCGATCAAAGCTGGGCTAGTATTTGTCCTCGCTCGATCGCGATCGCTAGAAGATTAGCCAAAATCGTGGCAAAGGTAACTTCACAGTCGGAATAGGTGGTGGTTACCTGGGCAACATTTTCAGGCAGTACAGTTAGATCAGGGCTGAGTTTACGATTGAGTAACTGAACTACGCCAATTACCTCGGCCCGAAAATTGAGCATGGGTAGTACCAGGGCTGAACGAGTGCGATAGCCAATCTCTGCATCAAAAGTGGGGTGATGGCGGTAGGGAGCAGTAGCGGGAATTTGATAGACATCTTCCAAGGCAAGAGTAGTAGCACTGAGAGCAACATAGCCCACCAGGTTAGAATTGTCCATGGGCAAAGCAAAGGCTTCCAGAGAGCGATCAGGTTGGGAGGCATTGTAGGAAACCGCAAAACTGAGTAGAGGGCGGGGGGATTCCTTATCTACTAAGTAAATGGTGCCAGCATCACTCCAGGTCAACTCACAACCTTTTTTAAGCAGTTGCCAAAGTAGTTCTTTAAAGTCAAGACTGTATTTCAGGAGATTGGTAATTTGACCAAACTGCTGGAGCAGAGTTTCGGCACCTGCCTGATTAATTGGAATGTCAGAATTTAGCATGGCAGTCAGTTAGTAAGCACCATTACCCTTGGGAAAGATCACTACGCCAATGGTTTTGAAGATGATTTCTAGATCCAAAAAGATGCTGTGGCGGCGCACATACCTGGTGTCGATTTGCACGCGCTGTTCGTAAGGGATATCATTGCGACCAGAAACCTGCCAGAGACCGGTGATCCCTGGGCGGATAGTCAAAACCTGGTCAATGGCTTCACCATATTTGGGCAGCTCTTCGGGTACGAGCGGGCGGGGGCCAACAATACTCATATCACCAATTAGCACATTCCAAAATTGGGGGAATTCATCTAGGCTAGTCATGCGTAGCCATTTGCCGATCGGGGTGATGCGCGGATCCTGCTTGAGCTTATAACAGTGTTCAAATTCGGCGCGACTGGCAGGGCAGCGATCTAGCAGTTGCTCTAAAACTTGATCGGCATTTACCACCATGGTGCGAAATTTCATACAGTTGAAGAGACGACCATTTTTGCCTACCCGAGCTTGGACGTAGAGCACTGGACCTGGGGAACTGAGTTGGATCAACAGGGCTAGGAGAAGATAGACGGGTGAGAAGATAATTAATACGCTGAGTGCGAATAGAATATCAAAGATGCGTTTGCCCAGGAGATTGTAGGAAAGTTCTTGGCTGAGCGACTTTCTGAGTGATCTACTAGATCTAAATATGGGCTTGAGGAAAGCCTGGGTATGATAGGTTAGCAGGCTAGCTACTGGATTTTTCTGGATCATCCGCCAAAGACTTTGCCCAGATCGAAATTGCCTGAAGTTGTTTGGTCTGGCGGCCTTGGTTCTAGAGTTGACTCTTACACTGGCAACATTCATCCGGTCGGGTCGGCTTCTAGTAATCATTTAATCCCTCAATTCACACCACTTCACACCACAGCATGGATCTAATCATACAATGCCAACTTATGTTTACTGGGGTGAGGATGATTACCAATTGACAAGGGCGATCGCCCAACTGTGTGCCGATATCGACCTAGATCCCCAATGGTTGGACTTTAACTACGCCAAGATAGTAGCCGCGACTGACCAGCAAATTATAGATGGCTTTAGCGTAGCTCTAACTACACCTTTCGGCAATGGCGATCGCCTGACTTGGCTACAGCAGGTGACGATTATGCAGAAGTGTGGAGAGCCTTTGCTCAGGGAGTTGGAGGCGGTCTGTCGCCATTTGCCGCCCAGTTCTCACTTGGTTTTGAGTACTAGCCAAAAGCCTGATGGTCGGATTAAATCCACTAAGTTGCTGCAAAAAGCTGCCAGTTTTAAGGAGTTCTCCCCCCTAGCGGCTTGGGATAAGCAGGCGATCGCTGAATTGATTGGTCAGGTGGCTAGGGAAGTCGGAGTAGACTTGACTGAAGATGGCTTAGCCACTTTAGGGGAAGCAGTGGGAAGTGATCAGCGTCAGATTAGATTGGAATTAGAAAAATTGGCGGTGGGCTATCCCAATCAGAAGATCACGGCACTAGAGGTAGATCAACTGGTGAGCGGCAGTACCAGTACGAGTTTACAGTTGGTGCAAGCGATCGGGGCGCGGGATCTAAATCGGAGTTTGGCGCTGATCGCTGACTTGGTGGCGAAGAATGAACCCCCTTTGCGCATCACTGCCACCCTGATAAATCAGTTTCGCACTTGGCTATGGGTGAAAGGGATGATTGAAGCAGGAGAACGAGATGACCAGAAAATTGCGGTGGCGGCGGAGTTGGGCAATCCCAAGCGACTATATTTTTTGCGCCAGGAAATTAAAAACTGGACAGGTCAAGATCTAGCTGTAGTTTTAGGGATTTTATTGGAACTGGAGTATGACCTTAAGCAGGGTAGAGATGGTCTGATCGCTCTGCAAACGGCAATTATCCAGATCGGTCGCGCTGTCTAGCCCTATGGACGATTAGCAAATTGACTAGGCTAATAGCTACCAATAATTTAGTCAGCCAGTCGCCCCAGCGCACGTAGGGGGTAAGGGTTTGACGCAAGTATACGGTTGCCAGGTGGGTTTCGCTGGTGTTGAGTCCAGATTGCCACAGGGTGCGACCCACGGGATCAACGATCCCAGAATAGCCCGTATTGGTGGCTCTCACTGCCCAGCGATTAGTTTCTATGGCTCTGGCTACATCTTGGGCGTGGTGTTGGGCAGGCATGGCGGCAGCATAGTGAGCGTTATTAGCGGCTGTGAGAATGAGTTGACCAGCAGCAGCAGCCTGATAGCGAAAATGCTCAGGATAGGCAGATTCGTAGCAAATTGCTAAGATCAGCCGCCCCCAGGGGCTATCTACTAGCTGATTCGGTTGACCTGGTTCGACTTCGCCGCGCAGGGGGGAAAGTCTTTGAATTAAGCTGCCCAAGATGGATTTGAACGGAATAAATTCGCCGATGGGAACCAGTTTCACCTTGTGGTACTGGGCGATCACTGCAGTGCTGCCTTTAATCAAAAATAAACTGTTGGTATAATTCAAGCGATCGCTACTAGATCTGCCGAATGCACCTAACCACATGGGTACTGGATTGGCTTGGATCACCCGATCAAATTCTTGGCGGAGGGCGGAGCGCTGAGGAAATAGCAAGGGGATGGCGGTTTCAGGTGTAAGGATCAAATCCGCTTGGGCTTGTGCTAATGCCTGATAGCCCTGCAAGTAGCGATCAAGACTGAGTTGAATCCCATCTGTACTCAGCTTGACGGAGTTGGGGATATTTCCCTGAATGATGCCCGCCTTCAGGGGAATTAAATTAGCAGCTTCCACCACATCGGGGCGCATCTCATTTAAGCCGTAACCATAGATCGCGCTGATTAAAATACCTGCTGCCACCAGAGAGCGGCGATCGCGGCGAGTTTCAGCGATTAAGCCATTGAGCGCAACGATCGCGGCGGTCACGGTTTGTTGACCAGAGAGTTTACTGATCTGCAAAAAACCTAAATTCTCAGGACTTTGGGTATAGCCGAGGGCAGTCCAATAGAGGGAGCCATGACTCCAGATCGTTTCCAGCAGGCAGAACCAGGCACAGCCTAGGCATATTCTCTGCCAAATCCCTAACTTGGGGCTCCACCAGGCCATGCCACCTGCCCAGATTGCGACTAAGATCATGCCCCAGCAAGTGATCAACAACCATACGCCGATCGCGATCGCTAAACTAGACCACCAGCCCACCCCCAGCCAGGTCATCGGGTGAATGCCCGTAATCCAGAACAGCGCTAGACCATGGTAGCCGAAGCCCCAAACTGCGCCAGCGATCGCCGCTTGAGCAGGACTTAAACCCTGAGTCAGCCACCAAAGTGGTACTAGAGCGATCGCCGCCAAAGGCCAAGCCTGCCAAGGAGCCACCGTCAACCCCATACATATTCCGCCCAAGAGGGCAACTAGAGTTTGGTTTAGCCCAAGTTTCATCACAAAACCATCCCGTAACGCCAAAACCAGAACTTGCTACAATTTGAAACATGCATCCATCTGAATGTTTTCGTCTGCTAGGACTACCGCGCACCGCCAACCTTGAGGAAATCAAATTGGCCTACCGGCGCTTGGCAAGGAAGTATCACCCTGATGTTAATCAAACTGATCCACTAGCCGCCGCCGAAAAATTTCGCACCGTGCAGCAAGCTTACCAAATCTTGAAGGACTTGCCCAAGGATAACCAGGGAGTAGTGATCGAAAGGTCTAGCCCCCGCCCACCCACCCCCAAGCCTTCTCAGCCTCCCAAGGTTGAAGTCAAGGTGAAGGTGCAAGCTAAGACCCCTGAAGTTAAAGTCACGCCGCCTCACGATCCAGAGCAGAAACTCAAGCTCGACACCCTGAAAAAAGTCCAAGACCTGCTGCGCCAGCGCAAATATCTAGTGGCAGTTCCGATCGCGGAAGCCATGCGATCGCGCTTCAGTGATGCCCCAGAGGTAATTCATTGGCAAGCAGTAGTCTATCAACGTTTGGGCTGCGAACTTTTGCAACAGGGGAAACTGCGCCAGGCCGAGATCTACCTCAACAAAGCCCTGAATACCGATCCCCAAAATCGAGAACTCTGTTTTGAAGTTAAGCGCGACCTGGAGCGGATTCGGCAAATGGCGTCTCCCTAATTTGATTGTGATTTCAGTTGACATCCTCCCACTTCAATGGGGCATGGATAGTGTCACCTAGAGCAGTCCTGGGTACTAATTTGGCGATCGGGCATGATCGTGTTGCACAGCCTGGCTCTGACTAATTGATTAGGGCTCACCACCGCATCACTCAGATTGGCATTTTCCAAATTAGCACCACTCAGTTCTGCCCCTTGCAAGTTGGCTAAGCTTAAGTTAGCCCCCCGCAAATTTCCATTGCGAAGATTGGTTCCCACTAGCTGAGCGTTGGTCAAGTCGGCATCGATCAGGCTCACATCAACTAAATTTGCCCCACTCAAGTTGGCTTTGCTCAGATCCGCCGCCTGCATACTAGCTCCGATTCCTTGACTCCCAGCCAAGTTTGCTCCGCTCAGACGCGCTTGGCTCAGATCGCTAAACAGCCATACTGTAGACTTCAAGTTGGCATTAGCTAAATTTGCTCCCCGCAGATCGATACCATAGAGATTTGCTCCAGTTAAATTCGCATTACTTAAGTTTGCGCCTCTCAAGTTTGCCTCCCGTAGATCACTGTCTACCAGTACACTATCTACCAAAAAACTATAGGAAAGATTCGCGCGCCGTAAATTGGCGCTGTTGAGCTTAGTCTCCACCAGGATACCGCCAGGCAAATAGGCACCCTCCAGATTGACCGAAATTAAGTTGCAGCGGGAACAGCCATTGCTAGACTGCAACACCTTCAAATCTTTGATGTTTTCGGCAATCGCCACGCCGCTATTAGTAGCGATTAAGGCACAGATTAACCATTTCATCTTATTTACCTCTAAATTTGTCACTATTCTAGGTGGTGCGCTCAAAACGGGGCAGAACTAGCTGGGTCACATGTCCCCAAAACGCTTCTAGATTATAAAATTCCCGCTCTTGGGGCATCATGATATGCACAATGACATCGCCGTAATCTAGTAGAATCCAGCCTGTATCTTCATTGTTACTAGAATGCAGGGGCTGGCGCTCAAATTGTTCGGCAATCTGCTCGGTGATGGTGGTGGCGATCGCTCTAATTTGGGCACGGGAGAAGCCTGTAGTTAGGACAAAGTAGTTGGCTAGGGCGGAGACTTCCCCGATCGCGAGTAACAAAATATCATTAGCTTTGCGATCGGCAGCAGTATGGGCGGCAGTGAGGGCAATTTGGTAGCTAGATTCGGCACTATATTCAGGTAGAGCCAGAATTTGGGGAGTAATGGTCGATTGGGGCATTAAGTTCTGGTGTGGGTGAGAGATTTTAACCTCAATATAGCTTGACTTTAGGACTCTGACTGGCGCAGCTTTTCTAAAATGGAGCGGTCTTCTAAGGTTGAAGTGTCGCTGGTGATTTCTTGACCAGAGGCGAGCGATCGCAACAAGCGGCGCATAATCTTGCCAGAACGGGTTTTGGGCAGGGCTTCAGTGAATCGAATTTCGCCAGGGCGAGCGATCGCGCCAATCTCAGTCACCACATGCTGCTTGAGGGCTTGGGCTAGATCTGGGCTGGCAACGGCTTCCCCTTCTAAAATTACGAAGGCACAAATTTCCTCCCCTTTGAGGTCATCGGGCTTGCCCACCACGGCTGCTTCAGCTACGGCGGGATGGGAGACCAAAGCCGACTCAATTTCCATAGTGCCTAGGCGATGACCCGCGACATTGATCACATCATCAACTCGGCCCATGATCCAGAAGTAACCATCTTGATCTTTTCTCGCGCCATCTCCAGCAAAATAGAGGGATTTACCTGGAATATGCTCCCAGTAGCTCTGGCGAAAGCGATCAGGATCGCCGTAGATCGTCCGCATCATCCCCGGCCAAGGATGACGAATCGCTAAATAGCCCCCCTGATTTGGCTCTACTGAATTGCCCTCCAAATCGACAACATCTGGCTGAATTCCAGGAAAAGGCAGAGTGGCAGAGCCTGGTTTAGTAGCGATCGCCCCTGGCAAAGCGGTAATCATAATCCCACCAGTCTCGGTTTGCCACCAGGTATCCACAATCGGACAGCGCTGGCCGCCAATTACGCGGTGATACCAGATCCAGGCTTCAGGATTGATCGGCTCTCCTACTGTGCCGAGGAGACGCAAGCTAGACAGATCATACTGCTGAGGGATCTGTTCACCCATTTTGATAAACGCCCGAATTGCCGTAGGTGCCGTATAAAAAATATTCACGCCGTGGTCTTGAATCACCTGCCAAAAACAGCCAGGATTGCTAGCACGGGGCGCACCCTCATACATCAGGGTAGTAGCACCATTAGATAGAGGCCCATAGACCACATAGCTATGACCCGTAATCCAACCTATATCAGCCGTACACCAATAGACATCGGTAGGTTTGAGATCAAAAATCCACTTGCTGGTGATGTGGGTATAGAGGTTATAGCCAGCAGTGGTGTGCACTACGCCCTTGGGCTTGCCCGTGCTACCAGAGGTGTATAAAACAAATAAGAGGTCTTCGCTATCCATCGGTTCAGCCGCACAGTGGGGACTAGCGTTTGCCATCAGTTCATGCCACCAGTGATCCTGGGCACCCATGGCAATTGCTTGCTGAGTGCGCCGCACCACAATCACCTGGGTGACGCTGGGCACAGCTTGATTAGCCAGAGCCAAATCTACTTGAGCTTTTAGGGGTACGATCGCGTCTTTGCGCCACCCGCCATCGGCAGTAATTACTAATTTAGCTGCCCCATCTCTTAGGCGATCGCCCAAGGCTTCAGCACTAAAGCCCCCAAACACCACGGAATGGGGTGCGCCAATTCTGGCACAGGCGAGCATGGCGATCGCTGCTTCTGGCACCATGGGTAAATAGATGCCAACCAAGTCTCCTTTTTGAATCCCCAGGCTTTTGAGCACATTGGCAAATTGACAGACTTGGCGATGTAGCTGAGCATAGGTCAGGGTAACAGTATCTCCTGGTTCCCCTTGCCAAATAATGGCAGCCTTGTGGCGGCGATCGCTCTGCACATGACGATCCAGACAGTTATAGGAAATATTGATCTTGCCCCCTGTAAACCACCGTGCCTGGGGCGGCTGCCAGTCTAATACCCGCTCCCAAGGTTGAAACCAAGCCAATTCCTGGGTTGCCAGTTCTGCCCAAAAGCCCTCTGGATCAGCCACACTGCGTTCATAGATCTGGTGGTACTGCTCTAGGCTACTAATCTGAGCCGCCGCCGCAAACTCAGGCGTAGGGGCAAACAGCCGCTCTTCTTGCAGAATAGACTCAATTTGGTTGGTATCCATAGGACAATTTTGCCAGGGTCAGTTTAATCTTTGCCTGTGGTGTCAGGTTTTGATCCTGCGCGATCGCTAAAGTTTACAGTTATGTGTCTAGGGGATAGTTGAGAAGCGATCGCCCTTGAAAATCTCAGCCGCTAAAGTTTACAGTAGCGATCACGCAACCTGACTTAGCAACTGACGAAAATATCAACCTCGCCCCTGAAACCGATGCCCTATAGTAACTTCACCCTCAGGCAAGTTGAAAAGGACTTTCACTTAGAAATCGAAGAGCAAATCGATCTGTTTGCCCATATCAAAGCGATCGCTCCCAGTGACGATCTCAAACGCATCCTTGCGGAAAATATCCCTCTCGCTCTTGCCATTAATACCGAAAAAGCGCGGTCAGAATTTTTAATTGCTCCAACTTTGCTAGAGCTAAGAAGGCGATCGCCAATCCCGATCAGTCTGTTTTCTGGCACAGAATTTAGCATTAGTCCCGAACAAGGCTTGTCGGGCTATTGTGATTATTTGATTAGTTTATCCAGGCAGCAGCTAATGATTAGCGCCCCAGTGATTGCGATCGTTGAGGCAAAAAACGAAGATATCAAATCAGGATTAGGGCAATGTATCGCCGAGATGGTAGCCGCCCAACTATTCAACGCCCAAGAGAACAACAATATTGACACTATCTACGGCATCGTTACTTCAGGTGAAATTTGGAAATTTCTGCAAATATCTAAGCAGACCGTAGCGATCGACCTCAGTGATTACTACATCAACAACATTGATAAGATTATCGGCATTCTTCTATCATTTATTTCCACAGAAACGCAGAACTAAATGGCACTAAAACCTTGGTACAAAATTGAAGGACTCACCTGACGCGAAGATCTTAGGCACAATCGGCCGCTAGATACTAGAGAAAACGGCTTGCCGAATCTGTAGGACAAGTGGTGTGCCGTTGGAATTTCACCCTGCCCTATGGAAAATGCGATCGCCCTGCCCAAGAATATTAGAAGCTATTTATTAGAGCATTGAAGGGTTTATCTCCCCAGCAAGTTGGGAATATTTTTGCAGCCTCCAGGTACGGTGCGACGAGTGCTAGCTCCTCCCCAAGCACAGATATAATATTGATTTTCAGGTGATAAGTCTTCCACTTTAGAAAAGTCGGCTTCTTCTACCACTGCTCCACAAAAAGCTCCCGTCTGATAGTTGGCCTGTTGCTGGCGATCGCGGGGTGAAGCCGTTTCCAACGCACCATAAAACAGGGCGACGCGGTTGAGATCCGCCCCAGTTAAATTAGCTTTAGCCAAAATTGCCCCCCGTAAATCTGCTCCTGTCAAATTACAATAGCTGAAATTAACTGAGAGAAAGTTGCTGGCACTTAGATCACAAAAACGTAAATCTGTGTGAGAGAGATTCTTGCCGACTAGCATTGTACCCAAGCTCACCACTCGCACCCCATCTTCCAAATCCACTACATAGCCACCCACGCCATCTAAAATTGCCCTTCCTAACAGGCCATCCCGCTTCAGGGGAGTGAGTAAATTTGCACTAGACAAGAATCGCAAAATTTTGGCACAGCCATCCGCATCCACACTACCAAACAGGGCTGCTGTCCGTGCTTGAGCGATCGCTCGCTCCAAAGGCCAATCCTCTAGCTGACCTTGGGGATCGAGAATTAGTTCTGAAACCCCTTGAAAATACGCATCAATGGTCTGCTGTTGAGTAATTAAGTTTTGCTGACCAGTCAGCTTTTCGGTAATCTCATTTTGCTTACCTGCTACCCAAACTGCAATCACGGCAATGATTAATTGTCCAGTGGCTCCGATCGCGCCAGGCACACCCTTCTCCCAATCAAGGGTACTAAACCATGTCCAAAAGGAATCATCAAGTTTGGTCAGCCTGCCCCACACTAACATTTGGATCAAGGCTAACACCACAGCCACAGTTACATGGGCATGACGACCCAGGGGAGAATGAATAAAGGCTTGGCGCAGGGCATCAAAGATAATTGGGGTAACAACTACCACTGCTACCCAACTACCAGCCACTAACCAGAGATCTTGTCGCCAAAACAACCCAGCTAGGGTAGCAGCAGTTCCCAAAGTGGCAAACCACAAAACAATTTTTTTTAACTTTGCCGTAGGGTTTAAAGCAGATTTCAACTTAGTTATTACCAGATCATTTGCTCAATTTTAAGCTGGAATTGAAGTGAAACTCAACTTCGACTTAGCTCCTAATCTGCACAGGCATGATCAGATAACTCATCTTCAATTCACCAATCGGTATAATCACCGCAGGGCTAGTAGCAGTGTTCATTTGAAAGCTAATGTCATTGCTAGGCAAAGCTTTGAGCCCATCCAGCAGATACTTAACATTGAAAGCAATTTCTAGCTGATCTCCAGACACTTGAGCAGGTAAAGATTCTCGCCCCGTAGCAATTTCAGGCGCATCGACTGCTAGGGAAACCTCTTGATTGAGGGGATCAACTGCCAGTTTAACAATGTTATTTTTCTGATCAGCCAAAACCGCGACTCGCTCTAAAGCCCCAATAAATAGCTTGCGTTCCAGAGTAACCTGGCGCTCAAAGGTCTTGGGTAGAAGCTGACGATAGTTGGGATAACTGCCATCAATCAGCCGAGAAGTTAGCTTTTGGTCAGTTCCTTCAAAAATCATTTGGTTTTGGTCAAATTTAACTGCGATCGCCAACTCTTGGTAATGGCTGAGAATTTTTTCCAGTTCCTTTAGGGTACGAGCAGGAATGGTAATAGCTAGATTCTCTTTCGATTTAGTAATTTCAGTGTCATCGAGCAGAGTTTCAACCACAGCTAAGCGGTGACCATCGGTGGCGGCAAATTCCAAGTTTTGCTGAGCAAAGGAGAGATGTACCCCCGTCAAGATTCGCTTGGTATCATCTGTAGAACTGGCAAATAAAGTGCCATTTAACCCTGCCAAGAGATTCTCTACTGGTAAATAAATTACTTGGCTATCAGCATCAATTTCAGGCAATTCGGGAAAGTCGTTAGCTGGCAGACCATGCAATTGATATTTACCTGAGCCGCAAGCGATCGCTACAATATTTTCTCCCTCTATCACCTGGACAGTTACATCTTGGTTAGGTAATTTAGTGACAATATCACCCAATAGCCGCGCCGGAATCGTAATCAGACCTGGCTCTAGCACTTCCACTGTCAAACTCACCTCAATTGCCAAATTCAAGTCGAAAGCAGTGAGATGAAGCATTTGACGGGCAGCATCTGCCACAAACAGGACATTTGCCAAGATCACATGATTGGGGCGAGATGCCACGGCATTTTTTACCTGGCTAAGAGCGGTGGTGAGTTGGTTCTGGGCGCAAACAAATTTCATGGATTTATTTATTCTGAGCGAAGCGGAGATTTAGGTTTTCCAGGTTCGTGAAGAGTTTCTAGTTTTTAAATTTATGGAACGAATGGAAAAAAGAATTAAGTATGGAAATGAACAAACTAAAAATTGAGCAAAAGTTAATTTATGCCAATCACCATGCCAAATCTTAGCACCTCTGTAAACCGCTAAAAACGCTTTTATATTTTTGTTTATTTTATTCTGCTCTAAATCTGCTAGAAAACCCTTTTAAAGATCTAGGTAGTAGTAGTAGAGCCTGTGGAAAATGTGGAAAACTTTTTAAAACCTAGATTTAATCAGCTATTTCAGCTTTGTTGCCTGTGGAAAAACCTGTGGATAAGTTGGCTAGTTTTCCACAGAGTATAAATACTTAGTGAAAGTTTTCCACAGAGCCTCCCAAGTTTTCCACAGATCTCCTAAAGTTTTCCACAAGTTTTCCACAGATTTTGGTGAGGTTTTCCACAGGGGCGCCCCTGCTTAATATTTCTTAATCCAAAAAGTTCACAAAAATTAACTGATTTCCTCTGATTTTAGGGACGCATAAATCTAAAACCTGTAATCTAAATTTACAAATCTTCGAGATCAGTTAGTCAATGTTGCAGCTTAATAGTAGAGCCTGGGTAGAGATTGACCTGGGGGCAGTACAAGCAAATGTGGCAGCCATTAGAGCGTTATTAGATCCTCAAACTGCCTTGATGGCGATTGTTAAAGCTGATGCCTATGGGCATGGAGCCGTGGGCGTGAGTCAGGCAGCAGTGGCAGCGGGAGCTAGTTGGTTGGGAGTCGCCACCGTATCGGAAGGAGTTGAGTTACGCAATGCTGGCATTACTGCTCCCATTTTGATTTTGGCAACCGTGAGCGATCGCGACCAACTCAAAACCATGGCTGACTTCCGTTTGCAACCCACTCTCGGTTACGAACAGCAGGTAATTAATTGCAATCGAGTGGCTAGCGAATTAGGGTTGGTTTTACCAGTGCATCTCAAGATTGATACTGGCATGAGTCGGTTAGGAGTAGATTGGCGGGCGGCTTTACCTCTGATTGAATTGGTGCAAAGTATGCCCTATTTGGAATTGCGAAGCATCTATTCCCATTTAGCTACGGCTGATCAGTCAGATTTAGCTTTTGTATATGAACAACAGCGCAGATTTGATCTGATTCGCTGCCAAGTAAGGTTTCCATTTATGCATTTATCGAATACGGCAGCTATGCTAACTGACGCGGCGCTACACTACGATATGGTGCGGGTAGGACTGGGTTTGTACGGATTCTGTCCTGCGACTCATTTGGAAGATCGAATCTGTTTAACGCCCGTGATGGAAGTGAAAGCGAGGGTGATGCAGATTAAATCCTTGCCGCCTGGAACTGGAGTTAGCTATGGACATTCCTATGTGTGCGATCGCCCGACTAAGATTGCGGTGCTGGGCATTGGCTATGCGGATGGCATTCCGCGGCTGTTGTCCAATCGCTTTGAAGTTGCGATTAAAGGTCAGCTAGCTCCCCAAGTGGGTGCAGTCACTATGGATCAATGTATGATTGACGTGACTGAAATTCCTGAGATCAGTGTGGGAGAGCCAGTGACTGTACTGGGCAAACAGCCTGGTATTACCGCCGCCGACTGGGCAGCAACAA
The DNA here is from genome assembly GCA_033762795.1 of Pseudanabaenaceae cyanobacterium bins.68. GTDB lineage: Bacteria > Cyanobacteriota > Cyanobacteriia > Pseudanabaenales > Pseudanabaenaceae > JANRLH01. The sequence continues at coordinate 8,661 of JANRLH010000076.1, read as the reverse complement.
TTGGCACGATTCCTTGGGAGATTTTGTGCGGTTTTAAACATCGGCTGCCACGCCTTTATCTGAATGCTCAGAATTTCAGCTTGGATGGTTTTTTAGCGAATTAAATAGAGCGCGCAGCCCCCCATTGGGTTTTAACGATTTCTGTATCAAATTCTTGTGAACATCGCAATATGGCACCAATTTTAGTTTTAGCTTCGGCTTCGCTCACACGTCAAAAAATATTGGGAAATGCTGGGTTTACTATTCAAGTGCAACCTAGTAATTTTGATGAATCCCAAATTCAAGCTGGAGATCCCGCCGAACTAGTACAGCAGTTGGCTATGGCAAAAGCTACCCAGGTGGCTAGCTTCTATCAAAATCGATCTGCTTTAGTGGTTGGCTGTGATTCGGTGATGGAATTGAATGGTCAAACTTATGGAAAACCAGAATCTATTGAAAGCGCGATCGCCCAGTGGCAAATGATGCGGGGGGGGAAAGCCAAAATCTATACAGGTCACTGTTTAATCGATACCAAGCAGCAAATCATCCGCAGCCAAGTAGGTGTTACTCAGGTTTATTTTGTGAATGGTATCGAATCAGAAATTGTCAGTTATATTCAGTCCGGCGAACCACTCAACTGTGCTGGCTGCTTTACGCTGGAAGGCTTGGGCGGACTATTAATTGAAAAAATTGAAGGCTGTCATACCAACGTGCTGGGCTTAAGTTTACCGATTTTGCGCCAGCTTCTACGACAATTGGGCTATGGCATTAGGTTTACTGGCGATCGCGCTGTGGAATTGGTGATAGAGTTGGCGGCTAGTTAGTGTCAAGGGTGACCTAAAATCTTGGCTTTAGGGAGGGGTGTGGGTTTTTAACTCCCTACCAGTCAGACTGCATGATTCCTGACTAAATTTTTTGACTCAATCAAGTTGTAATCACTTAAGCTTTAAATTCAAGCTTTAAGTTCAAGCATTAAATCTAGGCTTTAATTAGGGACGGGCTAGGAGGGATTCGAACCCCCGACACCTCGGTTCGTAGCCGAGTGCTCTAGTCCACTGAGCTACAAGCCCCTACAGACAGAGTTTAACTCTAGCACAAAAACTAAAGGTTTGGCTAAACATTTGGAAATTACTATCACCCCTATTGCTATGGAGTTAGAGCAAAAATTAGCACAGTTGCGGCAGGCTCTGCGTCCTGGTCAGCGAGAGCTGGCAGATTGGCAGGGAGGCAGGCTAGCAGTATCCGCCGTGCCAGGGGCAGGGAAGTCCACGGGCATGGCTACAGCAGCCGCGATCGCGATCGCCCGTCATCGCCTCCATCGGCGGCGGCAACTAGTAATCGTCACTTTTACTCGCTCGGCTGCCCTGAATATTCGTACCAAGGTGATCAAGCATCTCCGCTTTTTGGGCTTGCCCCAGAGTGCTTTCCTGGCCAACACCCTCCATGGTCTGGCCTTTGGGATTGCTGCTGCCCATCCAGATTTGTCGGGAATTAGTAGCCAAGAAATCCAACTGATTACGGATACCCAAAAGGCTAAGTTTGCCCGACGGGCGATCGCTACCTGGCAAGACCAACACCCCCAAGACTATCAACTTTTGGTAGAAGGAAGAGGCTTTGATGGCGAAGATACCGAAAGGTTGCGCCGCCAGAATGTGTTGCGAACTGAGGTTTTACCTAATTTTGCCCAAGAAGCGATCGCTGCCATTAAGACTTCTGGCATTCCCCTAGAACAGATCAAAACTATGGTGGCAGGCAAGCATCAGTTTTTGCAATACGCCCTAGAAATTTTCTCTACCTACACAGAAATCCTGGCGCAGGAACAGAAGATTGACTACGATGACATGATCTTGGCAGGATTGCGGGTATTGGCAGATCCATCAGCGCGGCGCTATTGGCAACAGCGCATTTTTGCTGTATTTGAAGATGAAGCTCAAGACTCTTCTCCCTTGCAAACTAAGCTACTAGAAACCTTGGCCCATAACCCAGAGGATGGTACTACCAACCTAGTGCGGGTTGGTGATCCAAACCAGGCGATTAACTCTACCTTTACTGCTGCCGATCCCCGGTTTTTTAATCAGTTCTGTGATCGCGCCCGCGCTGAGTCTAGGCTAGTTACCATGTCATACGCTGGTCGCAGTGCAGCACCGATTATTCAGGCGGCAAACTTGATGTTAAATTGGGCAAATCAAGTCTATGGCAAGCTAGAACTACCTTTTCGCCCTCAAGCGATCGCGCCCGTATTACCAGGAGATCCGCAGCTTAATCCTGCTCCCCTGGGGCGTGGCTTGGAAATTTGCTATCCCCCTGAAATTGAAGATACGGTAAAGCTAATTGCCCAGCGAGCAACTGAACTGGCTGAGGCGAGCGATCTGCCCCTGAGCATGGCGATTCTGGTGCGGAACCGCAAGCAGGGACTATTTCTGTTTGAAAACTTGCAAAAGCTAATTTCAAGTCAAATAGATCTATACGATGTGGAGCAAAGCGATCGCTGTACTCAAGTCCCAGCCGATATGCTAGCGATTTTACAGTTTGTGCATCGTCCCCATTCCCCAGAGCTAGTGAAACAAGCCCTAGTGATCTTGAGCGATCGCCAGGTGATTACCAAATTTGACTTTGATCAATATGCTGCCAAGCCCGAACAATTTCTGTTTCCTACGCCCCTAGAACCAGAACTGCCACCCGCCGCCAAACTTGCCCAAGCTAAATGTATTGGTCTATTGCAAGCCAAACAGGAACTGCCTTTGTATTATCTAATCAGCTTCATTGCTTTCACCTTGAAATATGATCAAGGAGAACTGGCAACAGCCGATAAACTCAGCGACAGCCTCAATCGACAACTAGGGGGTAAACTGAGCCTGCCTGGATTAATTGCAGCTTTACAAGAAATTGTAGAAGCCGAAAACTTTATGGCAGTGGCGACCGAAAACCCCGAAGGGCGCTACACCAGGGCGGGGCAACTGACAATCATTACCATGCACAAATCTAAAGGCCTAGATTGGGATGTGGTATTTATTCCATTTCTGCATAAAAAAGTCTGTCCTGGTAGTACCTTTGTGCCTGAAGCTGTGAAATTTTTGGCAGATTTTAACTTGCCTGATGTGCTGCGCCTCCAATTCACCAATCTATTTAGCCAAAGCGCCGATTTTGAACCTGAAATCGTGTGGCAACAATCTCAAATTCTGAAGCAGTTTGAAGAATTACGGTTGCTGTATGTGGGCATCACCCGTGCCAAGCGCCTATTGTGGATGTCAGCTGCCAAGCGACTGCCCTATAGCTGGAACAACCTCAGTCAGCGCTTAGATCGAGCCGAACCCAGCCCCATTTTGCCTGAATTATGTCAGCGCTTGCCAGCATCCTGGGTAAAATTAGATGCTAATCTCCCCGTCATCCTATGATTCTGAGTGTAATTGTGCCTTGCTACAATGAAGCTAATACCATTTATGAAGTGGTCAAGGCGATCAAAGCCTCTCCGGTTCAAGGCTGCGAAATTATTATTGTGGATGATGGCTCTACGGACGGCACTAGGGAAATTCTCACCAGTTTAATTCAGCCTCTGGTAGCAAAGGTGGAATTTCATGCCTACAACCAAGGTAAAGGGGCGGCGCTGCGCACTGGGATTGCTTTAGCCACCGGCGATATTGTGATCATTCAAGATGCGGATCTAGAGTATAGCCCCCAAGACTATCCTCAAATGATTCAGCCAATTTTAGATCAGAAGGCGGATGTAGTATTTGGTTCGCGTTTTGTCGGCAATCAGCCCCACCGCGTAGTCTACTACTGGCATATGTTGGGGAATCAGTTTCTCACCACCCTATCTAATATGTTTACCAATATCAATTTGACTGATATGGAAACCTGTTATAAGGCATTTCGGCGGGAAATTGTGCAGGGAATTGAAATTGAAGAGAATAGATTTGGCTTTGAACCAGAGATTACCGCCAAGGTTGCTAAAACCAAATGTCGAATTTATGAAGTGGGAATTTCTTACTATGGTAGAACCTATGATGAAGGCAAAAAGATTGGCTGGAAAGATGGGGTAAGAGCAATCTATTGCATTCTTAAATACAATTTATTTAGCAAAACTCCACCTCGCTATCTGCCGCCAGGCTCGGCTGCTAGGGAGCAATTCTCCAATAGTCTAGAGAATGGCAATACTCCTAATCCAGAGCATAGAGTTGTGGATTGTTTCCAGCCCCAATTAGGGCAAATTCTATTTTTTAGTGGCTTGATTACCCTTGGACAAATATGGTTAGTAGCGATCGCTGCCCAAACCAGTGATTTTAGTCACGCGGTTCGCAGTTTATTCCAATGGGATAGTTTATGGTATGCCAAGATTGTAGAGCGGGGCTATTATTCCACCCTACCACCAGATTTAAGGAACTGGGGTGAATATTCCAATGTGGCATTTCTGCCTGGCTACCCTCTATTTGCTTGGTTAGTGAAATCTCTCATTCATCTGCCTACGCCCACTAGTTTAGCGATCGCTGCCCAATTGGCGTGCTGGGGATTTTGGCTGAACTTGATGCTCTTACTTAAGCAATTACAAGTTAGAGCAATTTGGGCGATCGCTTTAATCATCTCAATTTTGGTTTATCCTGGTAGCTTCTATTTGGTATCTGCCTATTCGGAATCCCTGTTTTTAGCAGGATTAACCGGTTTGATCTATTGGACAAATCAGAATGGCAAATTCAGTTGGATCTGGGCAGCGCTTTGGGGCATAGTCATGTCTGGCACCAGAATTGTGGGTTTACCCCTAGGGATTTATCCCTTGTTTTTACTCAGTTTTACGCCTAATTCCTGGTGGAAGTCAAACGGCAGACTACTCTTGATTTGCGGCCTTTCCACCTTGGGAACCTTCAGCTTCTTTGGGTTTTGTGCCCAGCAGTTTAAGCAGTGGAATCTCTATATGATCAGCCAAAGGCAGGGCTGGGGGGTAATTCCCGACTATTTGGTCTTTGGACGCGAGTGGGTGAGAGCCTGGCTAGGGCGCAAATTCACCCAAGGATTAGAATTGGAAACTGATGCGATTACCAAGCTCACTTTACCGACCAGTGATGAATTTAGTCGAGTCGCAGTATTGTTTCTACTGGGGTTGGGACTAGCCTGCGCCTTGATCGAATGGCAAATCAGAGCTAAAGCAACTAACTTGCGATCGCGTCTAGGTCTCTATTTTTGCAGTGGGGCGATTTTCTATATTTCGGCGGTGAGCATGGCAAATCGGGGCTTGAGTAGTATGTTGCGCCATGGCTTACCCAGCTTTGTGGTCTTAGGAGTCGCGATCGCTGCCCTCCTATCTGTAGTTGCCCAGGGCAGATCTGCCGATAAATTAGTCAAGTTCTGGAGTGTGCTGTTCAGCTTCAGCCTCGCCGTTTTGCTATTTTTTAGTCAACAGATTTTGGCGATGCGGTTTACCCATGGCCAGTGGGTGACTTAGGGCATTCTAGCGATCGCGCCTCCTGGGTGCAAATAGGCGATTACCATTCTGGGGTGAATTAGAAGTAGATCTTCTTTCCAAACGATTGCGAATAATCTGGCGTGGCACCAAGAAACTGCTATTTTGGGGGGTAACTCGGACTGGGTTTTGGGCAGGCTCTCTTAAATTCTCAGGCACAGCAGGTCGGAAGGGAAAGTTTGGTCGAGTAGCGATCGCAAATAAGTCTTCTTTAAACGAATCTGGCAACATACTCTCTCGCGGCGGATCAGGTAAATTAGCCACCCTGAAGAAATCCCGATTAATTTCTCGGTTCAAATCATCTGGGCTTTCCCAGAAATTCACTTCTAAGTCATCTGGCTTCCTGGAGATTTTGGTGTAGTAATCAAAAACTTCAGCTTGAGCATCAATTTGATTGTTGCGATCGCTGCCGATCACGGTACGCAAGCTCCCATAGGCACTTGGTACATCAGGTAGCACCAGGTTGACTAGGGCTTTTTCATCTAGGAGTTCCAGTACCGTATAGCCCAACATTTGATTATTAGCGCCATAGATTCTCACTCCTATGCGATCTTCAGGATTAAGCCCTTGACTAAATCGCAATGGCTGATTGAGCGGTACTTGATAATCGCCAATCAACTGCTCGGGTAAGAAACTCTCACCCCGTTTTTTCTCAATCGATAGTTTCAAATTCACCGCATCTAGCAGAGGTCGCTTTTGCCGCACCACCAAGCTGAAATGACCGCGATTTGGATCTAGAGGGCCAGTTCTAATTGGGAATCTTTTACCTGGATAGAGCCTAGCGTAAACTTGTCTAATGCTTTGAAGCTTACGCCTAGCTTGATCTGAAGGATAAATTAATTCGCCATTACTAGACCGTTGCTCAAATCCCTTAAACAGGCGACCCCTAAGAATGCGCCGAAACTGTCTCTCTGCCAAAGGTTTAACTAATACGGTGCGTTTATCGGGATCGATGCGGCAATTTTCCCCTTCCTTCACCTTCCATTCGCGGGTGCGATCATCCTGGTCTGGAATGGTTTTTACTACTTCAATCTCACCCTCAAGCACATTAATCTGTTCATCTTTCCCTTCGGTTAAATCAATCACGTAGGAAGTTCCCCGCACTGCCGCAGTCACCGTGTTGGTGCAGGCAGAAATCCCGCCTGTAAACAAGCCCTGCCCTTTCTGTAATTGCGCCCCACAGGTACCCACCACCAAATTGGAATTGGGCGCGAGTCTCACAGTTGCCTGATTATTAAATAGCAATTCCGCTCGACTGAGACCAGTTTTTACCTGTTCGCCCCTCTTAGCAACATCTTGTACTTTAGCTTTCTTATCCGCAATAAATACTTGATCGCCCTGCAAAATTTTGGTAACTACTGCCTGGGTAATTACTGGGGGCTTGGGCTGGGAAACTAAGCCACTAGAGTAGCTGATTGCCAATATCAAGCTCAAACTTATCAAGGTGGAAAATCGAAGATTTCTCCAAATCCAAAAACTAATGGCAGAGGGTTTTCTATTCATTTGAGGCAGAGTTAAATTCGCGTCAATTAGGGAAATCTGTCAAAGCAATCCTACTTTAATTTTGACGCTATTTGTGGCTAAAAGGATCCCGAACATCTGCAAATAAATTCGTCGTTGCCCCATAGGTAAGACCATTGTGCCAAGCTAAAGCCTATACAACCAGATATGCTTGGATTCATCCAGATCACGCCTGATTTTTCACTAGGATTGTGTACCGCCTCAGTATGATGGATGTCTGTTACATTTAGATCCTGCATGGCTACTCCCCTCGATCGCGTTCAACCCCCTCTTCAACATTTTCCTACCCAAGTCAAGGGCTGGCTGCTAGCTATCATTCGGCTACTCTTACCGCTCTGGTTACGTTGGCGTTGTCATTTAGTTAAGATTGAGACCCGTAACCTGGAGCATTTGATCAATCTGACTACAAAACTTAACCAGGGCAAGGCTCGCTACATCATGGCCTTTCGTCATCCTGGCATTGATGATCAGTTTGTGTTGCTGCACCTCTATGCCAAAATTCTGCCCCAAGCAGCAGCCCGCCAGGAGATCAAGTTCAGCCAGCCTCCCCATAGTTACTTTGTCTACGATCGCGGTATTCCCCTGTGGGGCGGTAAAATTGTCAGTCTGCTATTTCCCAACCTCGGTGGCATTTCCATCTTTCGCGGCAAGCCCGATCGCGATGCTATGCGTACCATTCGCAAATTTTTACTAGAAGGTCAATTTCCGGTGGCGATCGCGCCTGAAGGGGGCACTAATCATCACAATGAACTGCTCGGTCAGGTAGAGCCAGGGGTAGCGCAATTTGGCTTTTGGGCAGCCGAAGATCTCGCCAAGGCAAATCGCCCAGAACAGGTTTACATTTTGCCAGTGGGACTACAGTATGAATATGTGGGCAATAACTGGACAAAAATTGATCGTCTGTTAATACAGCTAGAGCAAACTGTAGGGCTGCATAAACCGCCAGTGCAGGCAAGCGATCGCTACCAGCGTCTCTACGATTTAGGACTACATCTGGTGGAGACAGTCGGCGCCCATTATCAAAAGTTCTATGGTCAATACGCTCCCTCCCCTACTGATCCTACTGCTAGCCTGGGGGAAAAAATTCAAGGCTTGCTAGATCACATTTTGCGGGTAGCTGAAGCCCCCTTCGCCTTCAAACCTGGCGGCACAATTATGGATCGCTGTCGCCGTCTGGAGCAGGCTATTTGGGATCGGGTATTTCGTAGTGATCTAAAATTAGAGCAAATCTCTCCCCTAGAACAGGGCTACGCTAATCAACTGGCCAAGGAAGCTGCCACTAGTGACTGGCATATGCGGATTGCCGAAAGTCTGAGGGCAATCACAGGAGAATACGTGGCTGCTCGTCCCTCTCCTACTAGGTTTGCGGAAATGTTGATGATGACCTGGGCAGCGATTCAACGGGTAAAAAATCAACCCTATTCCCGTAGTCCAGTTTTGGGCGATCGCGAATGTGTGATTACCATTGGTGAGCCAATCTGTGTGAGCGATCGCTACCCAGAGTACCAATCTAGTCGAACAGCCGCCAGATGCCAAACTGCTCAACTCACTCAAGAACTCAGTGATCGCTTGGCGAGCTTGATTTTTCCTTCGCGCTTAAGTTAACCCAATCCCTAACCTTGTTCTACAGTAAATTCAATCTAAGAAATTCAATCTAAGCGCTTGAGGCGGTAGCCCTTGCCATGGATGGTCTCGATCAAGTCATCAGG
>JANRLH010000075.1:0-28568 GCA_033762795.1 Pseudanabaenaceae cyanobacterium bins.68 | reverse complement strand
GAAGTTTAAGTGAGATGCCTACCCTTGGAGTAAATATAGATCACATTGCCACTATTCGCCAAGCGCGTCTAGCACCAGAGCCAGATCCAGTCACTGCTGCCGCGATCGCCGAACTAGCAGGAGCCGATGGCATTACCGTGCATCTCCGCGAAGACCGTCGCCACATTCAAGATCGAGATCTCGAAATTTTGCGCCAAACCGTGCAGACGCACCTCAATCTGGAGATGGCTGCCACACCAGAAATGATCAAAATTGCCCTGGAAACTCGACCTGACTATGTGACTTTAGTGCCAGAAAAGCGCACAGAAGTGACTACCGAAGGCGGCCTAGACCTCATTGCTTTGGGTGACCAGTTGTTGATCACGGTCGAAAAACTACAATCAGCAGGCATTCCAGCTAGTTTGTTTATCGATCCAGATTCTGATCAAATTCAAGCTGCTGCTCGCGCCCAAGCCCAGTTTATTGAACTCCATACAGGTACCTACGCTAATCACACCAGCCCACAACAGTTACAGATTTTGACAAACGCGACCGCTGAAGCAATAAGTTTGGGCTTACGGGTAAATGCTGGTCATGGATTGACTTATACCAATGTGCAAGCGATCGCTAAAATTCCAGGCATGGAAGAACTGAATATTGGCCATAGCATCATCAGTCGTGCCGTCCTAGTTGGTCTTGATCGGGCAGTTAGAGAGATGAAGCACTTGATCGTGCTCAATCAGGGGTAAAGTGGATGTGGGACATAGCCCCACATTTAAGGGCTCTAGCTCGCAGGATACTTCATCAATACAAGAGCGAGCTTAGCTAGACTCTTGTAAATGCTCAAACACCGACTGATATAGCTGCAATACGTGATGATCCAGCAGTCGATAAAACACCTGGCGTTTTTGCTTACGAAAACTTACCAGCCGCATCGTGCGCAAAATTCGCAACTGGTGAGACACCGCCGACTCACTCATCTGCATCACCACGGCCAAATCATGGACACATAGCTCCTGATGCGCTAACACCGAAATTATGCGTAGGCGATTGCCATCTCCCAACATGCCAAAAAACTCTGCCATGCGCTGAGCTAAATCTGGATCGAGAGCCTCTGTTCGTAAATCCGCGATCGCTAACCCTGGTGAACAACCAGATTCGCACTCAGGCAAAGGTGATGGAGAAGATTGATCTAAATCATCGGTCATTTGGGCTAACTCAACTCATGGGTGAGAGGTAAATTTTCTGGAATTGGGCAAATCAGGACTTCCACAGCCTGCTTTAGGAATTATCGTTTTCTCCCGCCTCCTGCTCTGGGGGAGGGGGTCAGGACTTACGCATTCTGATTTTGGCAGTGTTGACAAAAGGGAGTTTGAGGGCAGAGCCCTCAAGTGGGGCTACGCCCCATACTCCAATTAGCGTCAGGGTTTTAGATCACATTTGCGTAAGTCCTAACTGTAAAAAGGGGATTTAGGGGGTATCTTAAATTTAGTCAGAATCTATTGACTTATGAATAGATGTTCAGATATTATATATGAGTCAAACAAATTATAAATCCTTTTGGAGTCAATTATGTCTACCTTGGAACTCGTAAAATGTGCTTGCGGCAAAAACTGTAGCTGCGAAGTTGCTATCGATTTAGCCGTGATCGTCAATGGTTTGTACTATTGCAGTCAGGCCTGCGCCGATGGTCATGCTGGTAACTCGGTCAACTGTGGCTGCGGTAATGCTTCCTGTGGTTGCGGCGCTGCCTAGCGGTTTATGGGGGAGGAATCAAATCATTTGTCTTTGGTTTCTTCCCTAATAGATCAAGACTTACGCAGCCTAAGTTGGGAACTGTTGTAAAACGGGGGCATTGCATAATAACAAGATGATTTTGCTAAACTCACCATTTAAAACCCATACAGGGGGCTGCGCCCCCAACCCCTATCATCCTTCAGATGTGCAACGCCAAAAAGGGAGCTGTAACCTGGGGCATATTTAAAGGGTCGCAGACCCGCATTGGGTTTTTAAGTCAATTGGGCAAGCGATCGCGGTAACTGCTCAGAAACTGGCTCAGAAATTTGCTCAGAAATTTGGCCAGAAGGAGGAGCCAAATCGCACTTCTCCTGCACAATGCTCAAATCAAACCAAAAAGTAGTGCCAACTCCCACCTCGCTAGACAGATGCACCTGACTATGGTGTTTTTCAATAATATTCTGCACAATCGACAGCCCTAAGCCCGTGCCTTCCAGAGTGTGTACCCGATTCTCTACCCGAAAAAATCGATCAAAGATCCGTTGCTGATCCTGGGGATCAATACCAATGCCAGTATCTCTTACTTCCACTCGTACCCGTTGCACTAACTGATGAGGGGCAGTAGCATTTTGGTCCTGGCTAAGATAGGCACGGATAGTCACCTTGCCGCCCGCATTGGTAAACTTGAGCGCATTCCCCACCAGATTAGAAAACACCTGGAGTAGAAGGTCATAGTTTCCCCAAACTCTGGGTAAATCACTATCCACCTCACCCACCAATTCGATCTCCTTGTCTTTAGCATTCAGTTTGTAGGTTCGCAGAATTTGATCGACCGTTTGATGTAACTCTACCGCCTCAAATCGATAGGAACGCCCAGACTCTAGGCGGGATAGATCCAGCACGTCATTGACCAGGCGGGTCAAGCGATCAGTCTCACGATTGGCAGTATCCAAGAATTCTAGCCTTTGGTCTTCAGTCAGTTCATCCCCGTACTCGTGTAGAGTTTCGATAAATGATTTGATGTTAAATAAAGGCGTGCGCAGTTCGTGGCTGACATTACTGATAAAGCGACTTTGGGCAGCATTCAATTCCACCTCGCGGGTAATGTCCTGCACCGACATGGCAATGCCCTTGAGGGAATTATTACTGGATAACACCTGGCTAATCCAAATCCGCAAAGCGCCACGATAAATATTGGGATCGGTAACATCTAGGGGTGCATTGATCCGAATTTCTGCTGTTCCGCGCTCCCCCGCCGCAATTTCACAAATCGGTCGAGCAATTTCACTAGAGACATTGGTAGGTAAAATCGGCAAAATATTGCTGCCACTCACCTGCTCCAATGACCAGCCAAACAGCTTTAGCGCCGCCGGATTGGTTAGGATTAACCTTAGGTCTGAATCCAACAGAATCGCTCCATCCGCGATCGTCGATACTAAAGTTTCTAGTTTGGCTTTCTCAGCTGTGAGTTTTTCAATGTTCTGCTCTTCGTAGCTCTCTAGGCGTTTTGCCATCTCATTAAAACTCCGAATCAATTCTCCCAATTCACCGCCAAAAGGTAGATCAATTCGCTGTTTAAAGTTGCCACTAGCAATGCTTTGCACTCCTTCCACTAGCTGTTTAATCGGTCGGGTAATCGCCACGGCATTAGAGGCTGCTCCCAAAATCACCATCGCCCAAATTGATACAAATACGGCAGTGGTCACATCTAAAGTCAAGCTAGAAGAAGAGACTACGGCTGGATTGGGGTTGATCCCGATCGCTAGCACCCCCAACTGTTGTTGGTCGTGACTGAGACTGACAAACACATCTGTGACTTCTCCTGCTGGGCTAGGATGCTGACGCACTAGAGGGCGATTGGGATGAGCGGCAATATCCTCCGGCAGCTGAATGCGGCGGCGGATACTAAAAGAGTTCTGTACCTCATTGGCGGAAAAGGGAATGCCAAAGTAGATTTGACCTTCGGGATCGGCATAGAGAATGTAGCGAATGCTGGAGCTGCTATCATAAAATTCCTTAGAAACTCTTGCTACTTCCGATAAATCGTTGCTAGCTACCAGTGGAGAGACGTTGGCAGCCAACAGTAGCCCCAAGTCCCGCCCAAACCTAGTGTCACTCAGACGGGCATCAGTTTGGATGTCATTCACTGCCCAAAAGGTAATACCGCTCATGAGCAGAGAAACAATCACAGTTACTACTGCCATCAGCTTGGTTTGCAGACTAAATTCTGACCACCATTTGCGGAGAGTCTGCCAGGTTTTTGCAGGAAGTTCGGTCAAGGTTTTATGCGCCATTAGATGGGTTTAAGCTTACCACACCACATATTAGGCAGGAACAATAGACCTGGTTTGTGTATCGTTTGACACAGCATGGCGATCGCTGAGCAGAAAATATATGTTCAGAACTTACGTAGTCTGAGTTAGGCATTGCTGTAAAAAGGAAGTCTGAGGGCATAGCCCCGTACCCCACTTAAACCCAGGGTTTTGGATCGGGTTTGCGTAACTCCTAAGTTCTCAAATTACATCGCCTAGGTTCTGATCTTGTCTCTGTGCCAAAATTAAAGCCGCAATTTGTAAATCTTGGGGGGTAGTCATCTTCAGGTTAGTCTCCTCTCCAGGCACGATCGCTACTGGCAGATTAATTTTTTCGTAGAGGGCGGCATCATCGGTAACTTGCCAATCTTGTTGCTGAGCGATCGCATGGGCTGTCATCAACTGGGCTAAATTAAATCCCTGGGGAGTCTGAGCCGCCCAGAGATGCTGGCGATCTGGGGTAGATTGAATGCGCTGGTCTAGGACAACCTTGATGGTATCCTTGACCGGGATAGCCGCGATCAAGCCAGTTTCAGGCTGAAGCGCATCTACACACCGCTGAAATAGCTGGGGCGTGACCAGACATCTAGCGCCATCATGGATCAAAACAAATTCTGCCGATTGGGTGTGCAGCAGAAACTCTAAGCCATTAGCGACTGAAATTTGGCGCGTAGCTCCTCCGACCACCCAATTTAAAGCAATGTCAGGATATTGTTGCTGAATGCCCACAAAGTCAGGATAATCATAGGGTTGACCAATTATGGTAACAGAACTAATTCCCTGGCAAGCGATCGCGGCTTCAATTGTCCATTGCAAAATCGGGCGATCAGCCAATTTCAAAAATAGCTTATTGCGATCGCTACCCATACGTTTACCACTGCCGGCAGCAGGAATTAGGAGCGGAACTTGGCGCATAGTTGTGATTAAGAAAATTGATCCTAACTCCCCGTCTTTTAGAGCGGGGTTTCTTGGTTTTGAGTATATTCTATCAGCATACTCAAAGGAGCACCTCTTGGTCTGATTCTGTCTTTTGCATTCGTCTTTTGCATTCTCATTATTTATTTTAGTTCTTCTTCAGCTTCTTTGATTTCTAATTTATAAACTCCTGCTATTTTTCGCTTTTAACTTACTTTTAACTTACTTTTAACTCACTTTGAACTCACTTTGAACTCAATTGATATATTTATCCCATCTGTAGTCTCTATTGTTCGATTTGGTATTAGACCGCATTTGTGTGAACTCTATCCTTTACTAACGAAGGTTTGGGGAAGGAGATCTAGGAGTATTAGGCCAAAGATTTAGCAGATATGGTAATCTGATTCTGTGGTTTGGCGTGCTTCACAATTTAGTAATGGTAGAAAGATAGGGCTCTAAAAAAGCTTACGGGGGTAAAGCCCTGGGGTGCTTTCCTTATTTGATTTCAAACCATGGCAATTCTTATCACAATTCTATCGCAATTCTATCGCAATTCTATCGCAATTTTGACAAATCGTTTAATTAAAAAACCTATGGATTGGTTAAAGCCCCAGTTAGAGCAAGAAACTCCCACGCCTGAGCAAATTCAGCAGATGTGGCAAACCCTGGAAATTCAGCCAGAACCCTGTGAGTATCCTGCTGCTCTAGCCTACATGGAGGAGATCTGCCTAACCCATGTAAATGGGGGAGTTGTACTGGGGCAGTTCTTGGTGAAGGGAGATCAGACCCTAGAGTGGTATGCTGCCCGCCAAAGCCTAGAAATTATTGACTTTTTCGATCAATTTGTCTGCGACCAGGCAGTGATTGCGGCTCTGCCAGGGTTACGCATTCAAAAGCCCCTGCGCCAACAATTAAGGGTAGAATTTAAACGATCAGGCAGTTTCACCCTGGATGGGGAATTGGGCTTTACCCTATTTCAAGGCGGAGCCTATGAACAGTTCAAGCGCAGCGCTAAGGAGGCCAAGAATTTAGCTAGGGAATTCTGTGATCAATTATTTAGCGATCGCTACGATCAGATTAGTGTATATAAAACTGACTTGGCTTGGACGGAATGGTTTTCGGATGTGGCTTGGGATCAGACTTGGTTTATTGTTGATCGCCGCGACTGTCGAGTTTGGTTACTCTGCATTACTGATACAGATTAGGCGATGGTGATCAAATTCATTGCTTTAGAGCTAGCTAATCTAGATCCTAATTTGAATCCAATGGGAATCCACAGGGCTTGTCTAGCTCAAATTCAGTTCCATGGTACTCCCCTGCGCTGGGCAATTACTCAAGTTGATGGGGGCACGGCTAAAATTGAAGCGATCGTTACCTATTAAATCTCTACCTAAATCTCTATGAGTGGTTTTGTTGGCCTCCATGTCCATTCTGAATATAGTTTGCTTGACGGTGCTAGCCAAATTCCCAACATGGTGGATCGAGCCGTAGAACTAGAAATGGAAGCGATCGCTCTTACAGATCATGGGGTAATGTATGGAGCGATCGAACTACTCAAAACCTGCACTGCCAAGGGAATCAAGCCGATCATTGGCAATGAGATGTATGTGATCAATGGAGATTTTACCAAGCAGGAAAAGAAGCGCAAATATCACCAAATTGTCCTAGCGAAAAACACCCAGGGCTATCAAAATCTAGTTAAGCTTACCAGTATTTCTCATCTTCAAGGTTTTCAAGGGAAAGGAATTTTTGCCCGCCCCTGTATCAATAAAGAATATTTAGCCAAGTATAAAGAAGGCCTAATTGTCACTTCTGGCTGTCTAGCAGGAGAAGTACCCCAGGCGATTTTGCAGGGTCACAGTGACATTGCCAGAGAAGTGGCAGCTTGGTATAAGCATGAATTTGGTGCAGATTATTACCTAGAAATTCAAGATCACGGCTATGCTGAAGATCGAATTGTGAATGTAGAGATTGTGCGTATTGGTGCAGAATTGGGAATCCAAGTAGTTGCCACCAATGATTCCCATTTTATCTCTTGCTATGATGTGGAAGCCCATGACGCGCTACTGTGTATTCAGACTGGGAAGTTAATCGAAGAGCCGAATCGCCTGCGCTACAGCGGCATGGAATATCTCAAGTCGGTTCAAGAGATGCGATCGCTGTTTGTCGATCATCTAGAACCGCAAGTAATTGAACAAGCCCTCGCCAATACCTTGGAAGTTGCTGCCAAAGTTGAAAAGTATGAGATTCTCAGTGACCCTCGTGCTGCTCACTATGACGTGCCTGAAGGGTTTACGCCAGAAAGCTATCTAGAGCATATTACTTGGCAAGGATTACTCCAGCGTTCTCATTTGAGCGATCGCACCCAAGTGCCTCAAACCTATCAAGAGCGGCTAGTCTATGAGTTGGGCATCATGCAGCAAATGGGATTCTCTACCTACTTTTTGGTGGTGTGGGATTACATCAAATATGCCAAGGATCGGGGGATTCCGGTCGGGCCAGGTCGGGGCAGTGCGGCGGGTTCTCTGGTGGCCTACGCCTTGGGCATTACCGACATCGATCCCATTCATCACGGCCTATTGTTTGAGCGTTTTCTCAATCCAGAACGCAAATCTATGCCTGATATTGATACGGATTTTTGCATTGAGCATCGCAATGATCTGATCAATTACGTCACCCAAAAATATGGCGAAGATCGGGTAGCTCAGATTGTCACCTTCAATCGTTTAACTTCTAAAGCTGTGCTCAAAGATGTGGGCAGAGTGCTGAATGTGCCTTACCGTGAAGCAGATGAGATGGCGAAGATGATTCCAGTCTCACGGGGCAAGCCAGCTAAACTGAAAGTAATGATTTCAGAAGAAACTCCTGCACCTGAATTTAAGCAACGCTTCGATCAAGAAGAGAAAGTGCGCCAATGGCTGGACATGGCGATGCGAATTGAAGGCGTGAACAAGAGTTCTGGGGTTCATGCCGCTGGCGTGGTAATTTCACCCATGCCCTTGGATCAAATTGTGCCTTTACAGCGCAGTAATGATGGGGCGATTACTACGCAATATCCGATGGAAGATTTGGAATCTTTGGGATTGTTGAAAATGGATTTTTTGGGATTGCGAAATCTCACTACTATTCAACACACTATTAAGTTGATTCAGCAACACCAGCCCGATTTTGATCTGAGTCAAGTGGTACCAGATCATCCGAGTGCGGCGAATCAAGCCACCTATGCTCTACTGGGACGGGGCGAGCTCGAAGGGGTATTTCAATTAGAATCTTCAGGTATGAAGCAGATTGTGCGAGATTTGCGTCCTTCTAATATTGATGATATTTCTTCGATTTTGGCGCTCTATCGACCTGGCCCATTGGATGCAGGTTTGATTCCCAAATTCATTAACCGCAAACATGGTAGAGAGCAAATGCAGTACGCTCATCCGAGTTTGGAGCCGATTTTGCAAGATACCTATTCCATTCTGGTATTCCAAGAGCAGATTATGAAAATCGCTCAAGATTTAGCGGGATACAGTCTGGGAGAAGCGGATCTCTTGCGGCGGGCGATGGGCAAAAAGAAACCGGCTGAGATGGAAAAGCAACGGGCTAAGTTTTTGGCAGGAGCGGAACAGCACCAGGTTCCTAACGCGATCGCTAATGACCTATTCGATCAAATGGTAATGTTTGCGGAATATTGCCTGAGCTACGATACTGAAGTCTTTACTGTAGAACATGGCTGGTTATCCATTGGTAAGCTAGTGACTGAGCAAATTCCCGCCCAGGTTTTGAGTGTCAATCAACAGGGGGAAATCTATGCCCAACCGATTGCCCAGTGGCATTGCCGCGGTCAGCAACAGATTCATGCCTACGAGCTAGAAGACGGATCAATAATTAAAGCGACTCCCGATCACAAATTCATGACTACCGAAGGCGAAATGCTCGAAATAGAGCAGATTTTTCGCCAAGGGAAAGAACTGAAGCGAGTGGATATTAGCCTATGATTACTCTAGTTTATGTGGCGCTCATGTTACCCAATGGCGCGATCGCCCACAACCTCCAAGTGAGGGAAGATGTAGCGGTCACTTTTCATCTAGAACCCAACCATAACCCCAAGGTCAATCGACCTGCTCAAACTTGGTTTTTACTCACCCAAGCAGGGGGAAAGATCATTCCCTTCAGTCAATGCCACTGTCAATTACAGGTAGTTGCCCTTCAACCCAAGACTGTAAAAAGCTTTATCCCCCCTCTTCAGGCAGTCACGGCGGAGCGCTATCGGGGCATTCCTGGCGCAACTTTTAAGTTTCCCCAGGTGGGCTTGTATGAGTTGCAGTTGACGGGTAAGCCCAAGAACGGCGGCAGTTTTCAGCCCTTTAGGGTAAGCTATAAAGTAACTGTGACTGGTTAATCTAGTGAGGTGCCTTTATGCCAACCCGCCGAGAGTTTATTTCAACTACCGCATTTATGGCAGGTTTAGCGATCGCGGCTCAGCCCAGTTTGAGTAATGTGATTATTACTGATAGTGAAGGTTTGATTGCCGGTTCAGTCAAAATTCCAGTTGGAGATGGCACTCTGCTCGCCTATCGGGCTTTACCAGCCAAATCCGCAAATTTGCCCGTGGTGCTGGTAGTCCAGGAGATTTTTGGTGTTCACAGCTACATTGAAGATATTTGTCGGCGGTTGGCTAAGTTGGGTTATTTAGCGATCGCGCCGCACCTATTCCAGCGGCAGGGGGATGTACTCAAACTTGCGGATGTAGATCAAATTCGTCAGGTAGTGGCAAAGGTGCCAGATGCCCAAGTGATGTCAGATTTGGATGCAGCCACCAGATGGGCAGGCAAGCATGGCGGAAATACCCAAAGGCTAGGAATTACTGGCTTTTGCTGGGGGGGCAGAATTGTCTGGCTCTACGCTGCCCATAACCCTCAACTCAAGGCAGGGGTCGCCTGGTATGGTCGGCTGGTAGCCCCTAGCCCTAATCCCCTCACTCCAACCTATCCCATGGATGTTGTCAACCAGTTAAAAGCACCAGTGCTTGGCCTCTACGGCGGCGAAGACCCGCTGATTCCCAACGCTCAAGTGGAAGAGTTCCAAAAGCGGCTCGCTGCCCAAAAAAGTCCTGCTCAAATTGTGTTATATCCTGGCATGCCCCACGGCTTTCATGCGGACTATCGGGCATCCTATCGACCTGAAGCGGCGGCGGATGGTTGGCGGAGAATGCAGTCCTGGTTCCAGCGTTATGGGGTTTAGCTATGACTTTTAACCTGGGTAAGTTTGTTTCCAAGTTTGAGCATTGGCAAAACCAAACCCTCCCGCAAGTGGAAGAATCTATTCCTCTACGCATTTTGGTGCAGATCCTAGTATTTGTGGGAATCTGGGCAACTGATAATGCCGCAGGTATCAACAATGGAATTTGGAGTGTGCCTTTGAGTGCGATCGGCGCTGTTTGGGCTTACCGCTCCCGCTACCAGCGGAATGTGTTGGTCAAGTTCTGGATTGCGGTGGCGATGATTGTAATGTTGGTGGTGTTTCTGAATGATTTAGTGCGTCAAATAGATGACACCAAACTGCTACTGGCAAAGTTATTAATCCAACTACAGGTGTTGCATAGCTTTGATCTGCCCCGCCGCAAAGACCTAGGCTATTCCATGGTGATCGCCCTAATCTTGGTTGGGGTGGCTGGTACTCTCAGTCAGACCATGGTATTTGGTATTTGGCTGGCTCTATTCTTAGCGATCGCTCTGCCCGTGCTCATCCATGATCATTATGCTCGTTTGGGAATTACAGTTCGGCAAATCAAACTTGAACGCTCTACCCTGCTGCCCCTCGGCGGCCTATTTTTGGCTGCTCTGGTGATTGGCTTGAGCATTTTTGCAATTTTGCCCAGGTTTAGTGGCTATCAGCTACGCACCTTCCCAGTTAGTACGAATATCAATTTAGAGCGCCAGGTTCCGCCAGGAGAAATTCTGAGTTTTGGACGTAATCCCAATAACCAAAATAGCAATGGTGCTAATCGAGCCAGTGGTAGCGGTGCAGCCGGGGAAGGGGAAAGTGGGCAAGAAGGGGAGCTAGCAGTTTTACCGCCCCTATTTGCGGAGCAACTGGATATCAGCGAGCCAGTAGATGCCCTGCCGAGCCAGCCCCAGTTAGTGATGCGGGTGCGATCCCAAGCGGAACTATTTTGGCGGGTATTGGGCTACGACCTGTTTAGCGGTAAGGCTTGGCAGCAGTCCCAGGGAGATCGGGCTAATTTTTTGACCGTGAAAAGATTGCCGTTTAACTACGAATTTAATCTGGCTTTGCGCTTGACTGATTTTCGCCCAACCGACATTAGCCGAGAAGTGATTCAGACCTACACGATCACCACCGATCGCTTCCCCAATTTGATCCCTGCTGCCAACCTAGCCTATCGCCTCTACTTTCCCAGTGAAGAAATTGATCTTGACCCCTTGGGCGGATTAAGAGCGCCCTCCCAGTTGCCAGAAGAATTAACCTACACGGTAATTTCTCAGGTGCCTCTGCGCGATCGCACTGCTTTGACCAAAGCCAACCTCAACCGCCCCATCTATGGGATTTTGGGAGAGAATGCTGCCAATTACTTTCAAGTCCCGCCGGAATTAGCGCCAAAACTGCAGCAGGTCAGTCGTCAACTAGTGGATCAAGCTGCCAATGTGGCCACAGGTAAGCCCCTAAATTTGGACAATAACTATGATATTGCCTTGTATTTAGCTCAAGCTCTCAAGCAAAAATACCGTCTGATCTCTCCCATTCAGTCTGATGCAGATCAGGTATCTCAGTTTCTGGAGCAAAGGGGCGGTACACCCAGTCAATTCTCCAGCCTACTCACCTTGATGCTGCGATCGCTGAATATTCCTAGCCGATTGGTGGTGGGCTTTGCCCCTGGAAGGTTTAACCCTTTTACCGGATTTTATGAGGTTTACAACACTGACACCATTTCCCTAGTGGAGGTATTTTTCCCTGGCTATGGCTGGTACACTTTTGATCCAGTGCCAGGCAGACCTTTGTTCCCAGCCTCAGTGGATGAAGATCGGACTTTTAGTGTGCTGCAGCAGTTTTGGCAATGGGTAGCAGGTTGGCTGCCTTCGCCAATTGTGGGTTTTTTCCAGGTGGTGATCAACCAGATCGGCCTTTGGCTCGCAGGGGCGATCGCCTTGCTGATAGGAGCTTTAACTAACTGGGGCTGGACAGGGCTAGGTGCTTGGCTAATATTGATCTTTAGCCTGGGAATAATCGGCTGGGGTAGTTGGCAGGTCGGGCAATGGTATATGGATTATCGCCGCTTAGCTCGATTACCCTTGGTCAGCCGCTACTATCAGCAGATGTTGACCTACCTAGCATTCCAAGGCTTTATCAAACAACCGAATCAGACCCCAGCCGAATACGCTGATCAGGTTTCTAGCCACATTCCTCACCAGGAAACCTTGGTTCAAGCAATCAGCCAAATTTATCAAGACTGGTACTACGGCGATCAACCTGGAAAACCAAATGAACTAAAGCAACTTCTGCGCCAGTTAATCAGATTTAAAGCTAGAAAATCTAGGTAACGGTTGGGCTTGAATCCTATCAGAATCCTATCAATTGCTTGCTATCAATGGCTTGGGCGTTGCATAGAGGAGTTACGCAAACGTGACTTAGAACCTCAGATTTAAGTGGGCTGTGGGGCTCTGCCCTCAAACTCCCTATTTACAACCCGTGTAGGGGCGGCTGCCCCAATCACCCTTCAGGTATGCAATGGCTAAACCTAGCCCAAGGAACGCAAGATACTGATGAAGCCTTGGTCAGCAAAATACTCGATCCCAATTAACAGGACAAATCCAATCATGGCAAAGCGACCATTCCACTTTTCGGCAAACTCGGTGAAACCTACCCGTTGTTCTTCATCGATGTAAACAGGAGGCTCGTAGGCGAAATTGTTGAGCAGGCCGCGATCATCGGTAATAGTGGTGCGCTGAGACATATAGATATTGTTTTAACTCGTTGAATCTATTGTAACAAAACTTTACAAAATGTCAAGTGGTTATGATCAACGCCCAATGCCTACATATTTGAAACCTAGTGCCTCGATCGCAGGTCTATCTAGAAAGTTGCGGCCATCGACAATCACCTTCTGGTGCATGAGGCTAGCCAGCTTACTGTAGTCGAGGTGCAAAAATTCCTGCCACTCGGTCACCAATACCAGGGCGTCACAGCCATCTGCCAAGCGCTCTGGATCAGTTTCTACCAGCACATAGGATAGGCCATCCCGCATACCTGACTGGGAGACAATCGGATCATAGGCTTTTACCTTGGCACCCAACCGATCAAGCTGCTCAATCAAGGTCAAGGCAGGTGCATCCCTTAGATCATCTGTATCTGGCTTAAAGGTCAGTCCTAGCAGCCCAATGGTCTTGCCCTTGAGGATTTTGAGGGTCTGTTGCAGTTTTTCGATTACTAGTGATCGCTGGGCTTGATTGACTTGAACTGCCGCTTTGAGAATTTCGGCCTGGTAGCCATAGTCCCTGGCCGTATGGATCAAGGCGGAGACATCTTTACCAAAGCAAGATCCACCCCAGCCAATGCCAGCATTCAAGAATTTTTGGCCAATGCGAGAATCTAAGCCAATACCTCTGGCCACTTCTTTCACATCTGCGCCGACCCGATCGCAAACATTGGCAACTTCATTGATAAAACTAATCTTCACTGCCAGGAACGCATTAGCGGCATATTTGATCATCTCCGCCGAGTTTAGATCGGTGACCACCACTGGTACTGGTGCCTGATCGGGATCGAGCGCAAATTGACGGTGCCGAATTTGAGTGTAGAGATTCTGCATCACCGCGATCGCTCGCTCGCTGCTACTACCCAGCACAATCCGATCGGGGTTAAAGGTGTCATAGACCGCCGAACCTTCCCGCAAAAATTCGGGATTACTGACAATATCAAAATCCGCTTGGCTACCATTTTCACCCATGCCATCCAAAATCAGCATCCTTACCCAATCGCCTGAGCCAATCGGCACGGTAGATTTATTCACAATCACTTTGTAATCAGACTGTAAATAAGTGCCAATACCCTTAGCTACAGCTTCCACATAGCGAGTATCACTCTGACCATCAGCCAGGGCAGGCGTGCCCACAGCAATAAAAATCACTTCCCCGTGGGCTACGCCCATCGCCAGATCGGTAGAAAAACTAATCTTGCCTGCCGCGATCGCTCCCTGCAAAATTTCTGGCAACCCCGGCTCATGAATCGGCGACTGCCCCGCCTGCATCAACTTTACCTTCGCCTCATTGTTATCAATACAGATCACCTCATGCCCCACATGGGCCAGGCAAGCCCCAGTGACCAAACCCACATAGCCAGTACCAATTACACAAACTTTCATTGCTGTTTTTTCCTTAATTAAGAGCTACTCTGCCAATAATCGCTGCTGAAAATCGGCGATCGTTAACGCCAGACCCTCATTTAAATTGACGGAGGGCTGCCAAGCCAAATATTTTTGGGCCAAGCCAATATCTGGTCTACGGCGGCGCGGATCATCCTGGGGCAGGGGTTGATAGATTAAGGGCAGATCACCATTCACCATCTGCTGCACCGTTTGCGCCAACTGCAAAATCGTGTATTCACCTGGATTACCTAAATTTACTGGTAGCCCATAATCACCATTCATCAGGCGCATAATTCCTTCTACTAAATCCGCCACATAGCAGAAACTGCGGGTCTGGCTGCCATCCCCATAGATAGTCAAAGGCTTACCGCGCAAAGCTTGAGCGATCAGGTTGCTCACCACTCGCCCATCATTCTCTAACATCCTGGGGCCATAGGTATTAAAAATTCTGACTACTCTCACCTCCGTGCCGAACTGTCGCTGATGATCGAAAGTCAAAGTTTCGGCAATCCGTTTGCCCTCGTCATAGCAAGAGCGAATGCCAGTGCAGTTGACATTGCCCCAGTAGGTCTCCGTTTGAGGATGCACTTCTGGATCGCCATAGACTTCAGAGGTAGAAGCCAATAAAAATCTGGCTCGGTGATGTCTAGCCAATTCCAGGAAATTTAAAGTACCCAAAAAGTTAGTCTTGGCGGTAGCGATCGGGTCTGCCTGGTAATGCACAGGCGAAGCCGGACAGGCCAAGTGATAAATTTGATCTATAGGTTGATCTATGACCAGAGGCTCAGTTACATCATGGCGCCTAAACTGAAAGCGCGGATGTGCTAGCCAAGCTGCCAGGTTTCGCTCGGTTCCAGTATAAAAATTATCTAAGCAAATCACCTCATGATCTGCCGCCATCAGTCGATCAATCAGGTGAGAACCGATAAATCCTGCTCCACCCGTTACCAAAATTCGCATATTTACCCTGATCAAATCCTGCCAGTCATCCTACCAGGGTTTGGGAGAAATCACCTTAACCATCTTGATTCAGTTGCAAAATTGCCATAAACGCTTCCTGGGGCACATCCACTACCCCAATAGACTTCATTCGTTTTTTGCCTTCTTTTTGCTTGTCTAACAGCTTGCGCTTACGGGAAATATCCCCACCGTAGCACTTAGCCAGCACATTTTTGCGAATGGCGGGAATGTTCTCCCGCGACAGAATCTTAGAACCGATCGCTGCCT
This sequence comes from Pseudanabaenaceae cyanobacterium bins.68, assembly GCA_033762795.1. Lineage (GTDB taxonomy): Bacteria > Cyanobacteriota > Cyanobacteriia > Pseudanabaenales > Pseudanabaenaceae > JANRLH01. The sequence continues at coordinate 13,028 of JANRLH010000075.1, read as the reverse complement.
GCACTGGAATCTGAAACTGATGGCGAGGAATCAACTCTTTGAGCTTAGAAACCAGAGCCCGACCCACATAGTAGGCCTTATCCCGATGCACAATACAGGCCAAGGAATCGACCGGCTCATCATTCACCAAAATATCTAACCGCACTAGGTCATTGGGCTGGTAGCCGATCAGTTGGTATTCCATACTAGCGTAGCCCTTAGTGCGTGACTTCATTTGGTCAAAAAAGTCGGTGACAATTTCTGCCAAGGGCACCTCATAGATCAGAGTAGTGCGCTCCTGGGTGGTGTAGCGCATATCCTTAAAAGTACCGCGCCGCGTCTGACAGAGTTCCATCAAAGTCCCTGTATAGCCAGGCGGGGTCATGATCTCCAGCTTCACATAGGGTTCTTCAATCGATTCCCGCATTTGCGGTTCCGGCAGTTTGCTGGGATTGTCGATGTACAGCACCTCACCCTTAATCGTGTTGATTTTATAAACTACCGAAGGCGCCGTAATAATCAAATCCAGGTTGTATTCTCGTTCCAAGCGCTCCTGGACAATTTCCATGTGCAGCAAGCCCAAGAAACCACAGCGGAAGCCAAAGCCCATCGCACTGGAAGTTTCCGGCTCATAATTCAACGCCGCATCATTCAGCTTAAATTTTTCCAGGGCTTCCCGCAGATCCTCAAACTGGTTGGCATCGGTAGGAAACATGCCGCAAAATACCATGGGTTTAGCTTCCACATAGCCTGGTAATGCCCCACCAGCTGGATTGATTGCACTGGTGATCGTGTCTCCCACGCGAGCATGTTCAACGGTTTTGATTGCCGCTGCCAGGTAGCCAACTTCCCCCGCATGCAGGGATTCCACTTTGATTTGATTGGGGGCTAAAATGCCTAGCTCATCAATCTCATACTCCTGCCCTGAAGCCATAAACTTGACCCGATCGCCTCGTTTAACCGTGCCGTCCATCACCCGAAAATAGACGATTACACCGCGATAGGCATCATAGTAGCTGTCAAAAATCAAGGCGCGCAAGGGTTGCCCAGTCGTATCTTGGGGCGGCGGCACGATCGCTACGATCGCTTCTAGAATTTCATTAATGCCAATGCCTTCCTTCGCCGATGCCTGGATTGCCCCAGAGCAGTCTAGCCCCACCACATTTTCAATTTCTTGAGAGACTCTAGCTGGATCAGCACCAGGGAGATCAATTTTGTTTAAGACTGGAATAATTTCTAGATTATTTTCCAATGCCAAATAGACATTCGCTAAGGTCTGCGCCTCCACCCCTTGGGAAGCGTCTACCACCAGCAACGCCCCCTCACAGGCAGCCAAGCTACGGGATACTTCATAGGAAAAGTCCACATGACCAGGGGTGTCGATTAAATTCAGAATATATTCCTGACCATCTTGAGCTTGGTAGCGCATCCTTGCCGCCTGCAACTTGATGGTAATCCCCCGCTCTCGCTCTAGGTCCATGTTGTCTAAAAACTGCGCCTTCATATCCCTAGATGCTACCGTGCCAGTCTGTTGCAGCAAGCGATCAGCAAGGGTAGATTTGCCATGGTCAATGTGGGCAATAATCGAGAAATTGCGAATGCGGGATACAGGTACGTCGGTCATAGGGCGGGGCATAAAATGTTATTTCCCAGTGTAACCAAATGTAACCTAATCTGGCGATGGTTTTGACCAGGTATGTTGTAATCAGATTAGGACTTAAGCGGTAATTATCTGTCCTTAATCCTAGAGCGGGAGAAGAGAAAAACCATGGTGGGGCTGCGCCCTGCGACCCTTTTAATTTCAGATGAGTTAAGTATTACCAAAAGCGACTTATCAAAAGCGACTTTGAGGGCAGATACCTCAGGTGGAGCTATCTCCACCGTTCGCGTAGATCTTATTTAATTTGTCAGACTATTTTGAATAGGCTATGATTTAGATTAGGGTCAATACTAACAACCTACCTAGTTTAGAGTTTGAAACCCCAAATCACAGTAAAGTTACCGTCAACCCCGTAGGAACTTTTATGTAAACACTCAACCGATTTCAGGCAGGCATACAAGATCAATGAGCAACAAAGTTAGAGTTTACGAGCTAGCCAAAGAATTACAATTGGAGACCAAAGATATATTGTCCTTGTGTGAAGATCTAAGCATTGCGGTCAAAAACCACAGCAGCACCATGGTCGATGTCGAAGCCGACAAGGTAAGAGCAGTGGCTGGCAACGCAGCAAAGCCCCCTAAACTCGAAGCTCCCAAACTTGAAGTTAAGGTTTCTGATAAAAAAAACCCTAGTTCTGCCTCCCCTAAGGATGGTGCCAAAGATCCAGATTCCAGTAAATCTAAGCAACAAATTCTATTGGTTAGCAAACCTCAATCTGATCAAGCTCAGTCTGTAATCGCTCAAGGAGAAGTACCCCAAGTCAATGGGGTTGATCAGAGACAATTAGAGCCAGCGCTTGAGATTTTACCGCCGCCTGCCAAAACTGTTGCCAGGATTGAAGTGAAGCCTGAAGTCCAGAAAAGTCAGCTAGAGGCGAAGCCAAGCCCTGCGTCAGACCCTACTGGAGTTGTGGGGATCAACCCTCCAGCCAAGCTTGAGTTGATTGCACCTAAGCCTTTGCAACCTGTTGAAGTCAAGACTGAACCTAAACCTGAGATCAAGCCAGAAATTAAGCCTGAACCTGAGCCAATTCGACCAGCCAAGGTGGCTGCCAAGCCCCATCCAGAAGCTGAGCTACTCAAACCAGCTAAACGCCCCCAGCCCAAACCCCAAACTATTGTTAACGTAGTCCCTCCTACCAGACCAGAAGCCTCCGAACCTAAGCCAGATCGCTCAGAACTGCGCCCTAGTAGACCTCCGATAGAAAAGCCCAAAGCACCAAATCGAGTGATTGGGGTTGCACCTGAATTGAAGCCCAAGCTAGTACCTCCTGCTAGCAAGCCGCGTCTAGTCAAAGATGCCGTGTTGTTGGAACGTGGCATTACTGCCCCGACGGAAACGCCTCATGTGTTGCGCCCTCCCACCCCCCCTACCCGCAGTCTGATTGCTCCGCCAGAACGGAAAGAGCGCTCTAGTGAGCCCAAACCCTCAGATGGGGCAGAGTTGGCGACTCCCGATCTACTAATTCTGAAAGATCGCCCTCTGCAACCCCGCATTGCCAAGAAGAAGACCAAAAAAGAAGATGATGAGCAAGACGTTCTGGAGTTAAAAGAAAAAGCCGCCAAGCTCAAGCCTAAGCGCTATCTCCAGGTGGTAGACGATGAGGAAGAAGATATTTTAGATGAAGAGGGTTTAGAGGATTCTGCTGCCGCTGCCTTGAGCCTTTCTACGGCTAGACCTAGTGCCCGCCCCAAAACTAAACTTTCTAAACCCACAGTCACCGTAGCTGGTAAGGCTAAACGCACTAATTTTCGCGATCGCCGCAATCAACCAGTGGAAGTTGTGCCCGAAAAGCCGACCAAAATTGTGTTGCAAGATAGTATTAAAGTGCATGAGTTAGCCAGTGAACTACTCCTGCCCGAAACCGACATTATTCGGGTGCTATTCATGAAAGGGATGATGGCGAGCATCAACCAGACCCTAGACATTCCGACGGCAAGCATGGTAGCTACTGAGTTGGGCTATGAGGTGGAGGTTACTCAAGCTGAGGCTCCGGCCCGTAAGGTCACCGAAATGCTAGATCTAGAAGATCTGGACAATCTCCAGCGCCGTCCGCCAGTAGTGACAATTATGGGTCACGTTGACCATGGCAAAACCACTCTCCTAGATCGCATTCGCAAGAGTAAAGTAGCTCAAGGGGAAGCAGGAGGAATTACCCAGCACATTGGGGCTTACCATGTGAATGTGGAGCATGAGGGACAGTCCCAGCAAATTGTGTTTTTAGATACTCCTGGTCACCAAGCTTTTACTGCCATGCGCGCACGGGGTACTAGGGTAACGGATGTGGCAATTCTGGTGGTAGCAGCCGATGATGGGGTACAGCCTCAAACCATTGAAGCGATCAGCCACGCCAAAGCCGCTAAAGTGCCAATTATTGTGGCGATTAACAAGGTTGATAAGTATGAAGCCCAGCCCGATCGCATTCGCCAAGAGTTGACCGAGTATGGACTGCTAGATGAGGCCTGGGGTGGAGATACCGTGATGGTGCCTGTGAGTGCCTTGACTGGGGATAACATTGATACCCTGTTAGAAATGATCCTGCTGGTTACTGAGGTCGAAGATCTAACCGCCAATCCTGATCGCCCTGCTAAGGGTACAGTGATTGAAGCCAACCTAGATAAAGCCAGAGGTCCGGTCGCTACCTTCTTGATTCAGAACGGCACCCTCAGGGTCGGCGATGTATTTGTGGCTGGCTCAGTGTTTGGTAAAGTCCGTGCCATGATTGATGACCAGGGCAAGCGGGTGGAAGCAGCTACACCGTCTTTTGCTGTGGAGGTATTGGGCATCAACGAAGTGCCGGCGGCGGGTGATGAGTTTGAAGTATTTACGGATGAGCGCCAAGCTAGAGCGATCGCGTCAGAGCGGGCAGTATTGCAGCGTCAATCACGGTTACAGCAGTCCATGGCTTCGCGGCGAATTTCGTTGGCAACGGTTTCTGCTAAGGCTCAAGAGGGTGAGCTTAAGGAGTTAAACCTGATCTTAAAGGCGGATGTGCAGGGTTCCATTGAAGCGATTCTGAATGCTCTAGGACAACTCCCCCAAGAAGAGGTGCAGGTGCGGGTACTGTTGGCTGCTCCTGGCGAAATTACCGAGAATGACATTGATCTGGCAGCAGCAAGTGAAGCGATCGTGGTGGGCTTTAATACCACTATGGCTACTGGTGCTAGACAGTCGGCTGATCAACAGGGGATCGATGTGCGAGACTACAACATCATCTATAAGCTGCTCGAAGATGTGCAAGGCGCTATGGAAGGGATGCTGGAGCCAGAGCTAGTAGAAGAACCCCTTGGTCAAGCTGAGGTACGGGCAGTATTTACGGTGGGCAAGGGCGAAGTAGCCGGTTGCTATGTGTTGACGGGCAAGTTGGTGCGTAACTGTCGGGTACGGATTCGCCGTGGCAAAGAGGTGGTACATGAGGCTGCCCTAGATTCCCTCAAGCGCATGAAGGAAGATGCCAAGGAAGTTGCCACTGGGTTTGAATGTGGGGTGGGCTTGCCGAAGTTTAGTGGCTGGCAGCAGGGCGATTTGATTGAGGCGTTCCGCATGGTGACCAAGCGCCGTACTCTGGCTTCTGTCTAGACTCAAGCTTGAAGCAGGCAGGCGATCGGGAAAATTAGATATTCAAGAAAAAATAGCTTCCAGATAAATTGATAAAACTGGGTAATTGAAGCTTGACTATTTAGATCTACTTGATCGCACCGCCAAAAAAATAGTCCAAAAAATATCAGGGCGATCGCGCCGTGGATTAGGGCAAGTAGAGGAAAGTTTAACTGCCACAGGAGCACTGCCATAGTCAAATACAGAGCGAGGAGCAGCCTTTTGGTTGCCTTTAATACCAGCTCTTTGCCCCACAGTAAAGATAAGGTGAGAATTTGGAACTGGGCATCTCCCTCCATATCTGGTAAGTCTTTGCAAATGGCGATCGCGTAGGAAAATACCAGCACAAACCCTGAGAGCAGCCAGATAATTGGCAAAATCTCAGTCTGAGCCCTAGCTAGGGCTTGAAAATGCAGGAATATACCCAAATTTACCACCAGGCCACGCACCGCCAAAATACAGGCAGAGGCTAACCAGGGCGATCGCTTCAAGCGCAATGGTGGTACTGAATAGGCCGTACCGATGATTAAGCTCAGGCTAACGGTGAGGAAGAGAAATATGCCCTGGCTGATACTGAGGAGCATAGCAGCGATCGCGGTTGAAATCACAATTGCCCAAGCTTGATTCAGACTCAAGTCTGCCGCTGCTAGGGGTAAATGGGGTTTATTAATCCGATCAATTTCCAGGTCAAAAATCTGATTTAAGCCGACAATGTAGATGTTGCCACCGAGGCAGGCTGCCAGGGCGATCGCTAGATCAACAAAGCGATACACCCCATAAATATCTGCCACAATTAACCAGATTGCGGTCAAGCTCAAACCCGTACCAATGACGGTATGGGGGCGGCTAAACTGCCATAGGGAGCGGCAAAAATTGACTAAATTATTCAAGTGCTGTGTCCCAGGTATAGTTCAGCGATCTTGGGGTGGTTGAGAATTTCATCCCCCTTGCCGCTAAAACGTTGCTTGCCCCCTTCCATCACGTAGGCACGATCAGCGATCGCTAGAGCCTTGCGGGCATTTTGCTCTACTAGCAGGATCGTAGTGCCAGTTTGATTAATTTGCTGCACCAGATCAAAAATATCCTGTACCAAAATGGGCGAGAGGGCAGCCGTTGGTTCATCTAAGATTAAAAGCTGGGGTGATACCATCAGAGCGCGACCCATTGCCAGCATTTGCCGTTCTCCTCCCGATAGGGTGCCTGCTTTTTGGCGTTGACGCTCAGCTAGAATCGGAAAGATTGCATAGATCCGTTGGCGCGCTTGATTGCAACTGCCAGAGCTAAGATAGGCGCCGATTTCTAAATTTTCCGCCACGGTGAGAGCGGGGAACACATTTGCCACCTGGGGCACATAGCCTAGTCCGAGTTTTACCATCTGCTCTGGCGCTAGATCGGAAATCTCTTTGTCCCCAAACTTGATTGAGCCAGAACGCACCGGCACCAGACCAAATACGGTTTTGGCTAAAGTTGACTTGCCTGCTCCATTAGCGCCAATCACTACGATTAACTCACCAGGGTAAATCGCTAAATCCATGCCCTGGAGAATATCTACCCCAGGCACATAGCCAGCATAGATTTGATTAATCGATAAAATGGGAGGTACAGCCATGACTAAGACGGCTTGCCCAAAATAAAGTAGGTCACCATGGGAATCACGGTCGCTAGGACAAGTAGACCAATTACCCACAGGCCAGTAGCCACCGGATCTTCAGGTTTAGCTGGAGCCACTTCCACTTCTGGTGCCACATAGATTACTGGTGCGCCGGGATCAGGCTGCCCAGATAGAACTGCAATCAAGCGATCGCTGCCATCGGTCACGGCCTTGTTAAATTCCGCCTTTTGGGTGGGAAAAAATACGGTTTCGCTAGCAATACTCTGGGCAATCGGCTCAGTCACTAGGCTTTTGGCTTGCTCTCCCTGGACGATCGCGCTGCGACGGTCTTCGGTGGCAATTAGCACTAGGGTCTGATTGGCGGCATCTTCAGGGAACCAACGGTCAAACAGTTGTTGGGCAAACTCTTGGACTGGCTGACCAAAATCAATGCGCTGCACGGTGACAAAGCGCACGGCAGCTTGAGTATTTGCATTTAGCTGGGCGAGCTTCTGATTGACCTGAGTTTCGGTGTAGGGGCTGAGCGCATTGGCGAAATCAATTACCCAAGTATTAGGTTCAATTTCATTCAATTCAGGTAAATCACTTGGCTCTGAAGCGATCGCGGGTGTTGACCATAGAAAAACCACACTGAGTATGAGGCAAAAAAGCCTAGCTAAAAAACTAGAGGTTAGAGTTGTGACCATTGGTGCGTGAGCAGAAATTATTGATGCTATTTTGCCATGATTTAACTAAAAATTGCGCCTGATTCTAGAAGCCCAGATCCAGCTTGGCGGCTTCAGCCAACTGCTCCAATTCTTTAGTACCCAAATCTTGCCATTGGGCTTCGCCAATTTCCCGATAAAATTTCTGATCGTAGGCGCGAGTTTGAATCACCACTGGCATTGGCACCGCATGACCCAGTACTAAGGCCTGCTGCTTGGAGTCTAACTTCGCTAAAATTGAACGCATATTGGCGCCGCCGGCAACGCCGGTAAAAATCGCTTCAATATCTTTTTCATCATTGAGCAGGGCAGTAATGCGCGTGCCGATTTGGGACATTACCTCGTTATCAATTCCCGATGGCCGTTGATCTACCACCAACAGAGTGACAAAATATTTGCGCATTTCCCGCGCGATCGTGCCAAAAATCGTCTGCCTAGCTGTGCTGGGGGCTAAAAACCGATGGGCTTCTTCAATCGTAATCATCAACTGCTGGGGGCGATCGCTAATATTCTTGGTCTGTAAATATTTCTCGGCTTTGCGCACATACTCCTGGTGAATCCTTCTGGTAATCACATTAGTCGCCAACATATAAGAGAGCAGATTAGATTGGGAGCCGAATTCAATTACAATATGCTTCTGAGCCGCGATCGCGCCCAAAATCTGTTTGACGAAATCCTGATGGCTATTGGCTCTCACATACTTCAGATCGTCTAGGCGCGTAAGCTTGCGTTGCAGCGCCATAATCGAAGCCTTGCTGCCCATTTTCTCTTCGCAAAAGCTCTGAATATCTGTATTCGTCATACTCAAAAGCCTGGTAATCCAATGCTTGCCAAATTCATTGCGCAAAATAATCGCATTCTCTAAGCTGGCATCCGACAGATTCAGTTCATCTTTGAGCAAGGTCAAATCTTCCACTTCAATCTGATCGTAGCTGAGGTAGAGTTCCTGGGCATCCCGCACCCCGCGCCGCTTGGTGGAATCAGGATCGAGGGTGTAGATTTCCACTTGACCGGGGAATAGTTGCCGCAAGCCCTTCACCGTACTGAAGGTCTTCCCTTCTTTAGCGGCTTCCCAGCCGTATTCGGAATGCATATCAAAAATTAAATTCACTGCGGCTCGTTTGCGAATCACCCCAGAGAGAATTAACCGCGCCAAAAAAGACTTGCCTGTGCCAGATTTACCAAATATGCCATTGCTGCGTTCTACAAATCGATCCAAATCTAAACAAATGGGGACGGGCATATCAATCGGTTCCCCGATCGCAAAATTGCGCCGCAATGGATCATCCTCCCAGCCAAACACAATCCGAAAATCTCGCTCACTGGCATCATAGACTCGACTGAAGTGGCTAGGCACAGTCTTGACCGGCATGAGTTGATAGCTTTGGTCTGCCAATTCCATTTCCATCTGCTCACCCCGTTTGCGCTTGCCTTTTTTAACGGTGGGAGCCAGCATTTCCAGCGGATTCCCAGGTACAAACATCAGCATGGGCGTGAGATTGACTGTGGAAAAAGTGCCAGTACCAGCTAAGACCTCGGTTAAAAATGTATCGCTCGGATCGGGGGGATTGACCAAAATCCTGGGGCTAGAAGTGCCTAACTGCACATCCGTGAGAATGCCAAAGAACTTAGCACGGCGACCATGCACCACCAGGAATTTCCCCACGCGCATATCTTCCACTAACACTTCACTATTTAGGCGAATTTCTAGACCCTGGCTCAAGGAACCCTGTACTACAATGCCAACTGGAGCATCCATATAACTCTGCTACTTTTGCCAAATTATAGCCGCGATCGCCATAGGCAAGAGATCGAGACTGGCTGTTAAAATAGAGTTCGTTCAATACCTGGAGATTTATGGCCGTTAAAATTGGCGATCTAGCCCCCGACTTCACCTTGCCCACCCCAGCCGGCGGTTCAGTTACACTCAGTAGTTTTCGCGGTCAAAAAGCTGTAGTGATCTATTTTTATCCCAAGGATGATAGTCCTGGCTGCACGATTGAGTCCTGTGCTTTTCGCGATCGCTATCAAGTATTTCAAGACCTGGGCGCAGAAGTGATTGGCATCAGTGCTGACTCGGTAAATTCCCACACTCAATTCGCTACCAAACATCGCCTGCCCTTTATTTTAGCGAGTGATACCAACAATCAAGTGCGCAATCTCTTCGGCGTACCCAATACCCTGTGGGTGATGCCTGGCAGGGTGACCTATGTAATTGATCGCGAAGGAATCGTGCGCCAGATCTTTGACTCGATGCTAGATTTTCAAGGCCATGTGGATCAAGCCCTCAAAATTTTAGGGGCGTAACCCTGACCTGTTGCGGCTCGACTAGGAGTAAACTTGACTCAGGCACAGACTGCCAACTCGGATCTGCCAGTTCTAACGGCTCTGAGGCAATGGTGATCCCAGTTGGGCTTTCCTGCCAATACAAGGAAGGGGCGATCGCGCCAATTCCCGATCTCACTGCCCACATCCTCACCCCATCAGTCAAGATTAGATTCACCGAGGCACTTGTCCCTGCCCCTTTGACCAGATCCTTGAACTCCTGAAGAGTTAAATGTAGAGCTTCAGTAGCTGAATTTGCTTGGTTCAAGTAGTGCAAGAACCAGCTAAAAATATACTCCGAATCAGTATTGCCCATAATCTGCTGCTCAAACTGATCAGCTAAGCGATCGCGCATAGATCTTGCCACCAGCCGCCGAAAATCTTGAATAAAGCCATTGTGCAAAAATAGCCATTTCCCCCAGCGGAAGGGTTGACAGTTGCTCAAATCCACTGGTAAGCCAGGCGTAGCACTACGCACATTTGCCACTAAGCTATGGGATTGAACATACTGGGCTAGCTCCGCCACATTCGGATCATTCCAAATTGGCAACACCTGCCGATATACCAAAGGGCGATCGCTCCCATACCAACCAAAACCGAAGCCATCTGCATTCAATAACCCACTGGTCATCTGCCGCGGTTGATAGCTCTGCACCACTAGGTTATGGGAAGGAATACTTAAAAGCTGCTCCAGAAAAATTGGTTTGCCCAGATAGCCTACCAGACGACACATAGAGCCTTTCCCTTAATTGTTGAACACATTTAGGACTTAACGCAAAGGTGATTCTAAAACCTTGGCTCCAATTGGGTAGTTCCCTTTTTCCAACACTTCCTCAATCATCTTTCAGATCTGCAATGGCAGATAAATAGGGCGAAACCAGTTTTCAATGGTACATTAAAGGCAGAGATCGGCAGCTATTCTTCAAACCATGCAACACAACCTAGTCGCCCTCCGGCAGCAACTCCTAGTCACCAAAAAATGCCCCAACTGCTACCTAGAGAATATTAACCTGGTCTACGCCAATCTGCGTAATGCTAACTTGGAAAGTAGCTCACTAAGTGGCGGCAATCTCAGCAGTGCCGATCTGCGGGAAGCCAATCTCAAATTCACTGAATTAATTTACACCACCCTGATCGGTGCATTTTTGATCGGCACTAATCTCAGCCAGGCCGATCTCACTGGTGCCTACCTCATTGGTGCTAACCTGCGCTGTGCCAACCTCACGGGCGCAGATTTGAAAGGTGCAGACCTGCGGGAGACAGTACTCAGAAATACCTGTTTTAGCCAAGCAAATCTCAGTGGCGCCAACCTCAGTAGTGCCGACATGATTTACAGCAACCTAGATGGGGCTGATCTGCGGCAGGCTAACTTCACTGGTGCCGACTTGATTTATGCTAACTTACGGGGAGCAGATTTGCGCGGCGCCAACCTCAGCCATGCTAATCTCAGCGGTGCCGACCTGACTAATGCGGATTTACGGGAAGCAATTTTGCCTAAAGCTAAGCTTAGCAATGCTATTCTTAAGCAGGCAAATTTGAGTGAGGCAGTCTTGGCAAAGGCGAACTTGATTGGGGCAGACCTAACCAATGCGATCGTGCTAGATGCGGTATTTACCAAGGCAGAAATGATTGGGACAATCTTAGATGGTTGCGATTTAGATGGAGCTACCACGTCCGTCAAAAGCCAGCCCAATAGTTTCCGCAAGTTCTAACCCAATTTCATTGCTCGTGCTATGTCCCGCTTATCCTCCCGCTTACGGATGTCCTCCCGCTTATCGTAGAGCTTTTTACTTCTAGCCAAAGCGATCGCAATTTTAATCCAGCCATTCTTAGCATAAATTCGCAGGGGCACTAGGGTCAAACCCTTTTGCTCCACTTTGCCAATTAACTTGCTGATCTCTTGACGGCGCAGCAGTAGCTTGCGGGTGCGAGTAGGGTTGTGATTATAGTTATTGCGGGTGGTTTGGTGAGGGGAAATATAGAGGTTGAGTAGCAGTACCTCACCATCGCGAATAATCGCAAAGGCATCCCGCAGATTTGCCTGACCATTGCGAATCGACTTCACTTCAGTACCTAGCAGTTCTATCCCTGCCTCAAAGGTCTCTAGAATTTCGTAATTAAACCTAGCCTGACGATTATCAGCAAAGATGGGGCTATATTCACTCATTGATCTTATGTTTGATCCTATTTAGCCTGCCGTGTTCCCTAAGATCTGCCACCGGGGACTGAGCAAAAACGTCTTATGGACTAAATCAGCTACAGCACGACAGTGATTATGCTCGCGCAAGGGTAGCTCCGCATTTTTGGTCACACAGGTAAACTTGATTTGCTGTAATTCCCCACTGTTCCAAGTTTGGTTGATTAGGATTTCTACATTTACTAGCTGGTGATAGGAAACCTGTCCGATCAGTTCTTGAGCCAAAATATACTCATCAGTTTGATACAGGATCGCCAAATCGCATAGCTTAAAACATTCCAAGATCACGGGATGCAGATCATGTTTGGCAATTTTGACAGTAAAGTTTTGGGTGTATCTCGCCATGCTGATCCCTAACTACTAAAATCTGGGTGCGAGTTGGATTTTAATTCTAGTCTAAGTTTGGATCTAGTTTTGATCTAAGTTGAGGTCAGGCTCTCAAGAGCAGTTTGATTGCCTGCTTCAGAAGTTTGGTACACTTGAGCAATTGATGGCAAGTTCTCCGTACTTGGTTTTGCTCCCTGCTCCTAGAAACTGGGAACGTGACTACTAATTAATCTAAAGATCTAATCTAGGGATGGCCTGTACAACTTCAAATTAGAATTTCAGAAGCAACCCTCAAGTTTCTGGCTCCAGTCAAGCTACCAGTCAAGCTAATTGGGGCATTACACGCACATTACTTACAGATACTATGGACAAACACTACGCACAGATATTACATACAAGCATTACATACAAGCATTAGATACAGGTATCACATACAGGCATTCACGGCGAGAGGGATGCAGTTACTTGCTCAGTTTGTAGGATAAGTCTGTAGGCTCAGTTTTTATTCCTCGCTTTCTTCTTCTTCGGCCAGAGGATAGATAAAGCCCTTGGCATTGCCAGTTAGAATCGATTTACCCATAGAAATAGCTTTAGTGGCTTCAGCCGCTGCCTGGCGTTTCCATACAG
>JANRLH010000074.1:0-6065 GCA_033762795.1 Pseudanabaenaceae cyanobacterium bins.68 | reverse complement strand
GCCCAGGAGATCATAGCTAGACCGAGCAGCCGGGATTTGCCGAGCATATTACCTCAACTAGGCTACAGCCTTGGCCATTTGCGCCAAAATCCGTTGCACAATCTCAAACCCAGTTAAGGTCTGCCACAAAAATATGCCAATGATCGAAAAATTGAGGCTGATGTGAGTTACTCGCGCCCATTCTCTGCCCTGTTGCATCAAGGGGGAAAGGGAAGCAGATAGGGCAGTCAAACCCGCCAAGCCCAGACCAGCTAGTAAGTGCGCCCCCACAAACAGTTTGCCGTTGTTGATGTAGGTAACTGCCATGCCGCCGATGGTACCGAAAATCATTACCACCAAAAAGATTGATGCCACTTGAAAGTGCTGCAAGTTATATTTAGCGGCCATCATCTCTTTTTTCTTTGCTCCTTCAGCCTTGCGGCTCAGGCGAAACTTAAAACCCAAATAGGCAGCATAAAAAGCCAGACCCAAGGTAGCAAGCATCAAGGCGGGATGGAAGAAGGTATAGATGGGCTTGAGCGTTTGTAACAGTTGGTCAGAAATTTGCAAGTTCATGGGGAAGTTAAATTGCTACATCCAAATCTTAATCGATCAAGCTAGTTCTGGGGTATTAGACCAATGCCCACTAGGCTAGTACCCATTAAACTGGCAACACAACCCATGCTGACTGCCCAGGAGAGCGCGCGCAAAATCGGCACATTTAAAATATAAAACAGAGAGTAAGTAACTCGAGATGCCAAGAAGCAAATAATTACTTGAGTAGTATAGTCAGTTGCCTTGGCAGTGCTGAACACCATCAAGGCTGCGGCCGCAAACAGCATGAATACTTCAAAGGAGTTTTGGTGCGCCCAGGTAGCCCGCTTAGCATAGTCGGGTAAGCGATCGAACATCGCCCGTGGAGCGGCAAAGTCAAAATTAGAAGTCAAACGAGCATAGGCTACTAGCACATAGGGTAGATAAACTAGCCCAGCCGCGATCGCGATTCCTAGGAGGGGAAATTGATTAGCATTTAGCAAAATATTCATATAACTTCAAGCAATCTGCGCCTTAATTGTAAAGGGACTTAGAACAACTTGGGCAAATATCGCTGCCTAAGCCCCCTAGATCTAAATTAACGGCAAGTAGAATTGCTGCCAGGAGTAGCATCAGGATAGAAGGTACGCACACCACCCTGCTTCGCTACAAACACGGTAGTGAAGGTTTTGCCATCATCGGTCACCCGCAAATTACAAGCCTGGCTAGTACTAGAAGTGTTGGGGTTAGCCTTGTATGCCTTGGTGACGATCGTCAGGATCTCTTCAGCATTGAGGGTATAGCCGTAGCCCTTGACTGGGGATTGAGCTTCGCCATTACCCACCTTCATTTTGACGCCCATGGTGTAGATCACACCGGGTACCACTTCTTCTCTAGAGGTGTTGTTGATCAAGCGACCAGCCAGACCTTTGGTTTGTAAGTCCAGGTAGCGACCGTGGAAATGCAAGCCGCCAATGGAGCCGCCAACTACAGGCTCACCACACAGCACATGATCAAAGCCCTTAGCCACATACCATACGTTAGCTAGGTCATCTACAAACTGAGTGGTAGTGGTGCGACCAGATACCAAGGAGCCACCTACAGCAGCCTTGATCCGATCTCGAACCGCGGAGTTGGTGTTAATTAGAGTCTTGAAACCCGTAGAGCTAGTTACAGTGCCAGGAGCACCGCAAAAAGTATTCACCGCCTTGTCAAAGTCATTGAGAGTAGGGGCAGGAGGGGTGACATCTGCAGGAGAGCCATAGGCTAGGCCAGAAACTGGATTGTTGACGCTATCAAAAAACACCGAAGTACCGCTAGGTAGAGCTACAGTGCCGCCACCAGTACTGCCGCCGCCACCAGTGCTGCCACCAGTACCGTAGGTACCACAGGAGAGCGCCATCCATCTTCTGCCGCTAAAACCGCTGCCTTCAATGTAAGCGTGAGTACCACCGGGGGTTTTGTTTTCACCTACAGCCCTAAAAGCAGTACCAGCATTAAAGTAGATGGGGTTACTGCCGCTGATTGAGGTGGTGGCAGGGCATCTTTGGGTAAGAGTAAAGGTTTTGGCAGTGGAAAAGAAGGCTTGGGCATGGGCAGCACCAGAGAAGCCAGCGATCGCTACCAAGATTGGTAAACTAGAAAGAATTTGACGCATGATTTAATTTGTGAGATCTACTAATGAAATGATGGGTTAATTCACGCGAAAAGACCCACAGCCCTAAATGTTAAGGCTGGAGGATCTGCAGTACAATCTGCAATGTTATGGCGTGGGTTGGGATGAAATTTGGGCGACTAAAAATTTAGTCAGCTACTCAACTGTACCCAGTTGTTCAGGGATGATTTCAGCGATCGCTAAAACTTAAATAAAGCTTAAACTGTAGTTAATCTAACTATCGGCTTTGCACAATACTAGGGTGATTTTGCCAAACTCAGCATTTAAAGCCCATACAGGAGGCTGCCTCCCGCCTTCCATCATCCTTATTTGCCTAGCTCTACCTCTACTGTGAGATTTTCTGTTTCTGGGTCTAGGTGCAAAAAATTCCCCTGTAGCTGTTTACCGTTCACCCTCAAACTCTGAACCCCAGAATTTAACCCTTGGGAGTTATGAATAGTCAGATCAATTAACTTGCCCCTAAATTTACGCTGCACCCGCACCCTTTGCCAAGCCGCCGGAATGTGAGGATCAATTACCATGCCGCCTAGCTGGGGTCGCAAACCCAAAATATAGTCTAAGCCAATGCGTAGCATCCAGACCGCCGTGCCTGTGAGCCAAGAGTGACTGGCTTGCCCTTGGGTAGGATGATCGGGGCTGGTGACATATTCGGCAAATACATAGGGTTCCACTTCGTAGCGATCGCGATCAAAGGCGGAATTGGCGGGCAACATTTGCTCATATACCTGCCAGGCGAGTTCGATTTGATTATTTAGAATTGCTGCTAGGACAAACCAACTAGAAGCATGGTTAAAGACCGCGCCATTCTCTTTTTTGCCAGGCACACAGCGACTGATTAAGCCCGTATTGTCTTCCACTTGAGTATAGGAAGGTGAGACAATCTGCATACCGTAGGGAGTAGAGAGATGCTGCACACAGCTAGCGATCGCCATCTTAGCCCGTTCTGGGGTGGCTAAGCCGGAAATTACTGCCCAGGACTGAGCATTGAGAAAAATCTGTCCTTGAGGATCTTGGTGACTGCCCACTACCGAGCGATCATCCCGAAAAGCTCTCACATACCAGGCTCCATCCCAGCAAAATTGATTTAATACTTGTTGGAGATGCTCATAGGCTTGCTCAAATTCAGCCAGGTGCATCTGATCATTTAGGTGGCGCAAAAGTGGAAAAACCTTTTGGAGAATATAGCCCAAAAAGCAAGTTCCCCAGACAGTTTCTCCTTTTCCTTCGGGGCCAATATAATCTAAAGTGTCATTCCAATCACCATTGCGAATCTTTTGCATACCGCGATCGCTCAAGTTAGAGAGCACATAGGTAATCGCTTGAATCAAGTGGTCATATACTGAGCCTTGCCCTTGATCATAAAAAGCTACCTGCTGATCCAATATACTGAAATCCCCAGTTTCGTTCAGGTATTCCACAATGCCAAAGGGAATCCAGAGAGGAGTGTCAGAGTGATTGGTTTTTTCGCCCGTTTGGGTGAATTTAAAGAAATTATGCAGAGTGGAGCCGTCTTGAAATTGAAACTTCAACGCCTGCAACAGTCGCGATCGCACCCTAGCAGGTTCAGCAATTACCATGCCGAGAATATCTTGGAATTGATCGCGGATGCCATTACCAAATAGCAAACCACCGTGATAGTAGCCCGCATTCCGTGCCATATCGAAGGTAACTGCCGCTTGGTAGGGATTCCAAATATTAATGCTCAAATTGAATTGAGGGTGAGGAGTTTCGGCGTGAATATGGGAGAGATATTGCCGCCATTTTTGGTGTAAATCTTGGAATAATTGATCTAAAAGATCGACCGCTAGAGAGTTTTGGATTAGCTGGGGCGATTGATTTTTAGGCGTGATTTCTAAAACTACGGCAAAGTCTAAGCTCTGGTGGGCTGCTAGCTCAACCCGTGATTGCAAAGCCACCACTGGATCGCCGGCGGTAATTTCACTGTTGCCCATTTGACTATGCTCAATCGCGATCGGATTCGCTTCGGAGCGCCAGCGCCCGATAAATCGATCTAAACTGCCATCAAAGCCGCTAATAGGTAAAGTTTGATGAAAATGCACCTGATATTGCCAATCCATATTGGGCTGCTTCACACTCACGCCGCGATTTAAGACCCAATAGCGCCTGGTTGCCACTAGGGCTTGGCTAGATGGATCAAAGTGAATATCGGTAAAATGCTTATCGTTAGGCTGGTTGATCAAATCGTTGAGAGCATTGCCCATCACTAGCTCCACAAAGCTATAAACTTCCAAAGGGCGATCGCGATTGGATAGATTAGTTAGCTGCACGCGCCAAACTTCAGCGTTGATCTGATTCGGGACAAAATAGGTAATCTGGGCACGAATGCCAAAAATCTCGGTAGTAATCTGGGTGTAGCCCTGGCCATGACGACATTCGTAGCGATCGTAGGCTAAATCAAGGGTGGGTGCCCAACTCAAAGACCAGAACTTTCCGGTTTCTAAATCTTTCAGAATCACATAGCGACCAGGTCGATCCCAAGGCAAGGAATTATAGCGCATTCGCGTGACGCGATTATCGCGGGGAGATGCACAAAAACTAAAACCGCCGCCAGTATGGGAAATTAGACCAGTGTATTCTCCATTCCAAATATAATTGAACCAGGGGCGGGGTGTGCGTGGTTCGGAAATGATAAATTCTCTGCCATCAGGGCTAAAACTACCATAGTTCATACTTCTATTCCTCAGTTTATTTATATGGAAGGCATCAAGAACTTCACCGCAATGCTCTGAGAATGATTCCAAGTTCCAGGTAAGGCTAGGGATAAATTCATTTCAGCCCAATCTGTTGTAATCTTTCCTGTAAATAGCTGCTCGCCGTATAATCCGCCGATAACCGCACATCCTTACGACAATGGAGAAACATTGGGAGAGAATAGCGGGACTTGGCCAAATCTTCGGGCGAATTGGGATTAACTACGCGATGGGTAGTAGATTTGAGTTCAAAATTAGTGGCGAGTTGGAGCATATCACCCACATTAATGATTAGATCTTGTGGATTGCTAGCGATCGCTTGCCAATGCCCCTGACGATCTAGAATTTCTAACCCCGATGCTGTAGCTGCTGGTAAAAGAGTAATTAGATTAATGTCTTCATGGGCAGCAGCCCGAATAGAATCAGTAGGCCGATCTACTAAGGGCGGATAATGGAGAATACGCAAAAGATGTTGATCGCTGTCTCTAATCATCTCTGGCAAGTTTAGATGCTTTAAAGCATCAGTTAGGTTTTGATTAATCCAGCCCAGCAATTCGCTACCTAGATCGATCAGCGCATCAAATAATTGCCCAGATGCATTGCTCATTCCTAAAGGAAGAGAATGCCCCTGATAGAGGTGATAAAATTCCTTCAGATCTGCTGCCTGACTATCTTTAGCGCGTTCTAGCTGAAAGGGGAAATATCCAGTTTGCTGCTCACGCTCAAATAAATATTGATATTTAAGCTCACTGGCAAAAAAATCTCGCCATTCTCCATAGACCTGAGCGATTAAGTCTAAAGGAATTGGATGATCATGCAGTATCGCGAAGCCTGTCTGTTGTAAAGACTGGCTCAAGGCTGCAGCCGCGTGGATAGAGCGATAGTCTATTCTCTCTAGCATCGGCAGCTAGGCTTGGGGTGCAGCCTTGGCTTTTTTCTTCCGTTCCGCTTCGGCTAAGTCTGCCATCATCTGTCTGCCCTGTTCGATCTTTTCTAGGTTAGAAAGATAAAGATCAATGTCTTTGGTGCAGCGATCGCCAACTTTGAGCAGGTTACCTACCTGGGTGAGCAGTTCCTGGCGGCGGTTTTGAGTGGCTTCGGGTTGACAAAGTTCTAGCAAGGTATATAGACCAATACCGAACAGACGGCTGTACTTAAATTTAGGG
>JANRLH010000073.1:0-44062 GCA_033762795.1 Pseudanabaenaceae cyanobacterium bins.68 | reverse complement strand
AGGCTAAATTCCATGCCTGTGAGTCTAATCCGTTCGTCAGTTTTATAGACTTGACGCTTGTTGGTATCAATTTTGATGTTGCCAATGTGGATTACCCCAGAGCTAGGGATGCCAGAGGAGCCGTTGCGTTCAAACCGCCGCAGTACCGAACGAATCCGAGCTTCTAGTTCCTTGGGTGAAAAAGGCTTAACTACATAATCATCCGCTCCTAGCTCTAAGCCAGTAATTCGATCTGCCACATCTCCTAGGGCGGTCAGCATGATGATTGGCACATCGGATTCTTTGCGCAGTTCTTGACAGACCCCATAGCCATCGAGTTTGGGCATCATCACATCCAACACCACTAGGTCGGGAGTTTCTTGGTGAAACATGCCGAGTGCTTCTTCGCCATCAGCGGCGGTGACAACTTCATAGCCAATCATTGATAGCCTAGTTTCTAGGATGCGGCGGATGCTGGCTTCATCATCTACGACCAAAATTTTCTCTTTGCGAGTCTCCAAGCTATTCGGCACTCCAGTGGTTGCGGTTGATTTGAGTAAAGTGAAATTAGAGCCTATGGGCAAATTGCTACAGACCTGTAAACATTAAGTTTTACACTTTTAGATTACGACTTGCAACAGGATTCCTTAATTTAGCAAAAATATTTAACTGATAGGGAGTAAGCCATATGGCTTGTATTCAGTTTATCGATCAAAAAGACTCACGCTAGAAGTTTTGTAAATATGTAAATAAAAGTTAATCTAGATTGGCAAATAATGGGGTTGGGTAGTGATGCCAGGGCGCGTGACTCATGAGAGTCAGGATTTAGTCAAAAGCAACAAATCCCCTAGATCCCTCAGGGAGAGGCGAGAAAAAGCCGATACGGGAGCCATGCAACCCCAATCGGGCATTGGATAATGGCAAGATGATACCAAGTTCAGCATAATCATTCCTCTGTGCAACACCTAATTCTCCATGCTTAGTCAGCAAAAAATTCAACTCTCTACCTATGAAGTTGCCTACTGGCAAGAGGGGGGTGGTATCCCAGTAATTTTTCTCCATGGCTTTCTGGGAAATAGCCAGATGTGGCGATCGCTAGTTGAAAATCTAGCTCAGATCAGTCCTGGTTTTAGTTGGGTGGGAGTAGATCTATTGGGCTTTGGTGGATCGGCGAAGCCTGATCTGAAGTATCAAATCTGGGATCAGGTGCAGTTTGTGGCTGAACTGATCAAGGCAAAGGGCTGGGAACAGTTTTATGTGGTGGGCTATTCCTATGGTGGCTGGGCAGGAGCAGCGATCGCTTGTGAGCAGATTAAGGGCATGAAGGCGCTGGTTTTAATTGCCCCAGCCGGGATTCGGGATGATCAATTTGTGGGCAGGTATTGGCATTTAAGGCCGTTGTTGTGGTCTAGTCCCCTGGTAGATCTGGGTTTGGCCGTGGTTGCTAGGCTCGCAAACATTTTCAATCAAGCAGCACAAGTTAGGGGAATAATCCAAGCTCGTCAAGCGCTCCAAGCACAGCCAGTAGCCAAATCTTTTTTGCGGGATCGGTTACGGCCAGAAGATGCGATCGATACCCTGGAAGCTAAAATTCACCAGATTGATCTACCCACCCTAGTAATTGCTGGTAGCGAGGATCAGACTATTCCACTCTGGCACTGCCAAGCTTACGCCCAAGGGATTCCAGCAGCTAGATTAGAGGTTTTAGTTGGGGCTGATCATGACCTAGTAGTCAGCCAGGAAGCTGAGATCGCTAGTTTGATCGCTGAGTTTTTGGCGAGTGTAAATCGAAATCATGGTTAGGGCAAGCAATAGACCAAACCTAAAGTTTTCCTTGACTAGGCTCATCCACGGGTTAAGATTGCCAAGGTGAATATTCCCAAAAATATGATGCGTTTGTTAGCCCTCGTACCTGGCGGCATTGGCGATCAGGTTCTGTTTTTCCCCACTCTGCAAAGCCTGAAATTAGCATATCCCCAGGCTCAAATTGATCTGGTGACTGAACCGCGGGCGGCGGGGGCTTATCGCGTATGTCAAAATGTTACCAAGGTCTGGCAGTTTGATTTTAAGGCTAACAACAGTGCGGCAGACTGGGCCAACCTGATTGGCAACATTCGTGAACAGGAATACGATCTAGTTTTGTCCCTGGGCAAAAGCTGGGCAGTAGGTTTTTTGCTGTGGCTGACGGGTATCCCCCAACGGGTGGGATTTGATGGCAAAGGCAGAATGTTTCTTACCAATCCAGTGATGCTTCAGCCAGAGCAGTATGCGGCAGTGATGTATCATGACTTGCTCAGGGGATTAGATATTGCTCTCCCCTGTCCGCCGATCAAGTTAAATTTGCCCAAGGCAGATCTAGAGTGGAGTTTGCAAGAGCAACAAAATTTGGGAATTAAGGACAGTGGCTATATTTTGATCCATGGTGGTTCTAGCCAACTGGCAAAACTGAAAGGGATTGACAAAATTTATCCTCCTAGTAGTTGGGTACAGGTGATCCAGGAGTTACAGGCGAAGCTGCCGAATTTACCGGTGGTTTTGATCAATGGCCCTGAAGATCAAGCTCTGGTGGCCGAGATTACCCAAGCTGTTCCCCAGGTCTTGACTACGGCTCCTGGTGATATTGGTAAGTTGGCGGCGATGATTGGGGCGGCAAATTTACTGCTCTGTACTGATAGTGCGCCGATGCATTTGGGGGTGGCGGTCGGGACTAGTTTGGTGGCACTGTTTGGCCCTACTGATCCAGCGCGGCTGTTGCCTAGCGATCGCTCACAGATTAAGTTCGTGCGTTCTAGACCAGGGGAGCCAATTCGCACCATTAGTCCAACTCAGATTCTGCAAACCCTCGGCTTGGGCTAACGGCAGACTAGATCACTAGCCCATGGGTAAGTCCCGTTAGAATTAAAAGATTAGTTTCGATCTAAGCAGATCAATGCCAAAATCTCATGTTTTGCTGGTGGGCGATCGCTCTAATCTCTATACCAACTGGCTATTGCCGAGTTTTGAGGTCACCTGCTGTGCAAGTTTGGGGGCTGAGATTAATATTGAACATCTGGCAGCGGTGGTAGTGGTTCAGGCGATCGCCCAGATCAGTTTGGCAGATATGCTGAATTTGCGGCAATCGCTGGCAGTAGTCATAATCAGTGAGCACATGATCGATCCGCAACCGTCATACGTGGTGCCAGGGCGGGATCTGACTCCGTCGCTGCTGCGGGCTGTGATCTGGCAACAAATCAGTGAAACTAAATGCGCTCAACTTCGCCATCAACTCAGTTTAGAGCAGGCGGTGAATTTACTGTTGCAGTCGATCCATAGCTCTAGTCAGCTATCCGATATTTTTACCGCAGCTAGGTTGGGGGTGAGCCGAATTTTGCAACTCGATCAGGTGCTGATCAGGCAGTTTTGGGGAGAATTAGGGCGGTGGACTCTATCCAATCCTGAGCCGCAGACTCAAGAACTACAAATCCCCGAACAGGATATCCAGGTATTTCAGCGCCTGCGCCAGGGGGAAGTGGTGGCAATTAACAGTGGTGCCATGATTGATGGATTGACCACTCGGATCGACTTTCAGCAATTTACTTGCAGCTATTTGATTGTGCCTTTAATCATTGATACTGAGATCTGGGGTAGTCTAAGCCTAGCTTGCTCTGCTCCTAACCGAGCTTGGCAAAGCCCAGAATTGGAATTGGCGATTAAGATTGGCAATCAGATTGCGATCGCGATTCAAAGACATAATTTTGCTGAGGATTTACAAGCAGAATTGCAGGAACGCCGCCAGATTGAGATTCAACAGCAGCAAACTGAACTGGCTCTGGACGAGAGTCAGCAGCGCTATCAACAGATGATTGAGATGCAATCAGATTATATTCTGCATTCTCTCCAAGACACCACGATTATTTTTGCGAATCATGCCCTCTGCAATCTATTGGGGCTGAGCCTAGGTCAGGTGATTGGCAAAAAATGGATTGATTTTATTGAACCTTCGGAGTTTGAAAAGATTATCGGCAAAATTCGCCAATTATGCCTAGATGCTCCCACTTTTATCTTTGAAAACGAAGATCAGCGCGCCCATCAAACTAAAGGTTGGACCCAGTGGCTGAATCGGGGCATTTTTAATCGCTATGGTGAATTGGTAGAGATTCAGTCCGTGGGTAGAGATATTAGTGCCCTAAAGGAAGCAGAATTGGAACTAAAGCGGGTTAATCAAGAGCTAGAGGAAAGGATTCAAACCCGCACGGCGGCGCTCTGGCATAGTCGGGAAACCCTTCGGCTCACCCTGGAAAACACTCCCATTGGCATTCTCACTCTGAGCCTAAACGGAAACTTTTTGAGTGCGAATCAGTTTGGCTGTCAAATCTTTGGTCATGATCTACCAGAACTATTGGACATGAATCTGTTGGATTTAATTCATCCCAATTGTCTCAATGGTACTCAAAGTCTCCTGGCGGAAATTCAGACGGGGGAGGTGAATGGCGGTACGATTGAGCAGCAATTTATTCACCCTAGTGGCCGATTAGTTGAAGCGATCGCGCGGATTGCAATTGTGCGAGATCACCACGGACAGCCATTGCACCTAGTGGCAGGAATTGAAGATGTGACTGAGCGGAATCGCACTCAACAGTATTTGCAAGCCCAACTCCAACATCAAAACCTGATTAATCAAATCACCCAGCAGGTGCGTCAGTCTTTAGATTTAGATCAAGTGCTGAAAGTAGCGGTAGAGCAGGTGATGAATTTTTTCCAAAGCGATCGGGCAATTATTTTTCAGCTATTCGCCGATGGCCAGAGTCAAATTGTGAAAGAGCAGGTCAAGCCAGAGTTCAGTACCACGCTGCACTTGAGTTGGCTAGATGAGAATTTTACCGAAACCGTGCTACGTCACTATCTCCAAGGTCAACCGCGGATCGTCCACAATGTCTACCAAGATTCCTGGTCGGCATGTTTGCAGGAATTTATGCAGACCGCCCAAATTAAATCTAAAATTGTTGCGCCAATTATTCAAAATGTGCCGCTATCTGATCATCCAAATCGGTGGCAGCGTGGCGATCTGCAACTGTGGGGACTTTTGGTGGTTCATGCCTGTGTGGATTTTCGGGCTTGGCAGCCCCAGGAAGCGGATCTACTGCAACAGGTGGCAAATCAGTTAGCGATCGCTTTACAACAGGCAAATCTCTACCATCAAGTACAGCAGCAACTCTTAAGTACAGAAAAACTGTCTCTGCAGCTAGGGAAGGAATTACATCAAAAGGAAATTCTGCTGAAGGAAATTCATCATCGGGTAAAAAATAATCTCCAGGTGATGTCTAGCTTGCTGCGCTTGCAGTTTCGCAAATCTGCGCCTGAAGTCAAGCTGCTATCTGAAGAATATCAAAATCGGATTCAATCCATGGCGCTGATTCACGATCAATTACATCGCAGTGAAGATTTAGCCCATATTGATTTTTATCAGTATGTGACCAATCTCACCAGTAATCTATTCCAATGCTATGGTGCAGATCCCAAGCTAATTAAGCTTCACCTGGTAGTGAAAGATATTTTTCTGCCTTTGGATCAATCGATTCCCTTGGGATTAATTATCAATGAACTGGTTTCCAATTGCCTGAAATATGCTTTTCCCATGACCTATGGCAATTTAGAGATTCGCTTGATGCTTGAAGATCAATGCCTAGAACTAATTGTGGCCGATGATGGGGTAGGGATTCCCGCAGATTTAGATATCACCACCACCGATAGCCTGGGAATGCAACTAGTACATAGTCTGACTGCTCAGTTGGAGGGAACGGTAAGCTGCGATCGCGATTCTGGCACTAGGTTTGTCTTACGCTTTCCCCTCAGCCCTAGCTAACTGTGATGAAGTTTGATTTCTGGCGATCGCTTGGTCTAGTCATAGCTGTAGCCTTGACCCTGGGGATTCTGCTCACGGTGCTAGAGCGCTTAGTCTATATCTACAGTTTGCTGGCAGTTTTGTCCCCCTGGCTAGGTGGTGGGGTCGTGCTAGGCATTGTCCTAATTGCCAGTGGTAGCTGTTGGTGGGGAATTCGCGCCCTCGGATTCTGGCGACCCCAGCGCCCCAGATCTGCGCCCCAAGTCTCAACTGATCGCGCGATCGCCGCTGACCAAAATCTGCAAGCCCTGCAGCAGCAGGTCAACCAAATTCAAGATCAAGTTGCCCGCCAAGCCCTGCTCGATCAGTCCTCGGATCTGCGTCAAAGTCTGACCAATCCAGCATTCAAACTGGTAATATTTGGCACTGGCTCTGCGGGTAAGACTTCTTTAGTTAATGCCCTATTAAATTTATCCTCTGCTGCTCAAGTGGGAGAAGTGGCAGTCACCATGGGCACAACCCTATTTGGTGAAATTTATCAGCAGGTGCAGCTACCTGGTTTGGCAGCGACTCTAGATCTGGTGGACTGCCCTGGCATCCTTGAATCAGGGGCTGCGGGTCAACAACGGGGAGAAATTGCCCGCGATCTGGCGACTACAGCCGATTTGCTGCTGTTTGTGATTGACCATGACCTCACCCAATCGGAATTTGCTACCCTCACTGCCCTGTTAGAACTGGGGAAGCGATCGCTGCTGGTGTTGAATAAAATTGATCTCTATGCCAAAACCGACTGGCAAATTCTGCAGGCCCACCTCCAAACTCGCACCCAGTCATGGCTTGACCCTGCCGATGTGGTAGCGATCGCTGCCCACCCCCAACCGCGCACCCTTGAAGATGGTCAAGCATTTTATCCCCAGCCCCGCCTTCAGCCTCTCCTAGAACGGATCAGTGGGATCTTGACTAGAGATGGCCACAGCCTAATTGCAGATAATGTACTCCAGCGATCGCAACAACTCAGCGAAACTGCCCGCCACTTGCTGCAAACTCAACGCCAAGCCCAAGCCAATCAAGTAATTGAGCGCTACCAGTGGCTAGTGGTAGGTGTGGTATTTTCTACTCCCTTACCCGTGATTGATCTGCTGGCAACTGCGGCAATTAACGCCCAAATGATTACTGAACTGGCAAAAATTTATGGCTGCGAGATCACCCTAGATCAAGCTAAAGAGCTAGCTGCCTCCCTCAGCAAAACCATGGCGAGTCTGGGTCTGATCAAAGGGGTCGTGCGGCTAATCACCACGGCGATCTCCGTCACAATTGTGGGGCATTTAGTCAGGGCAACTGTCCAGGCGGTCACTGCTGCCTACCTCACCCGCATTGCTGGCTATAGCTTTGTTACCTATTTCAGCCAAAATCAAGATTGGGGTGATGGCGGTATCGCTGAAGTAGTAGAACAACAATTTCAACTAAATCGGCGGGAGCAGTTTATGCAGCAATTTATTAAAGAAGCGATCCAACGGGCGCTCACTTAATAGTTACAGCCAGGTTTTTAGATCACCTTTGCGCAATTCCTATTAATAAAGAGTTAATAAAGAGGTCTACCTCGCCAAGTCCAACCCCAGCCAGTTTTAGTTTTAATAATTGAAGTCACGGCGATCGCTGCTACTACCGCTCCCCCTACCCAACTTAAATAGCCATAGCGTAAGGGTTGCCCAAATTGGTTTGCTGCCAATAGTCTGAGCCGAAATTGTAAAGTGAGCGCCGCCCAGCCCCAAATCAAGTCATAGCCCCAGCCCCAAACCACACTAATCGCCAAGCCCAGCCAGGGGATCACAAACACCAACAGCATCACCAGAGCCGAAAATAAGGTAGTGCCAATATTGCTTTGGGAACCCAAGAAATAATTTTTAGTCCAGCCTTCCCAGAGCGCCCCAAAGGATTGATACATTCTCACCTTGACGATGCCCAAAGCCAGTAGATAATTGAGCTTCAACCCCTTAGCCTTAATCAGCCGAGCTAGCTCCACATCTTCTACCAGTTGCGCAGCTACAGCGCGATGACCACCAATCTGCTCATACACTTGCCGCTGAAACAACATAAATGGCCCGGCTGCAAAGGCAGTTGGATCTTGAGGGTCATTGACTGCCTTAAAATCAAACCCTACCGCCAAAACACACATCATAATTGGTTGCACCAGCCATTCTGCCAGGCAGCCGCAGACAATTTCCGGCGCACAACTGAGTAGGTCGGTTTCATACTTGACCGCATGGGCGATCGCGGTTTGAATAGCTGTAGGATCTAGCCTCACATCCGCATCGATAAACAATAAAAACTCACCCGCCACCAGGGGAGCCACTTCCGCACAGGCCCAGTTTTTCCCCCGCCAAACTTGAGTTTGGGGTCTAGGCGGCACGGCAACTACCCGCAACCTCGAATCAGAAATACTCTGGGCAATGGCAAGAGTGCGATCGCTAGATTGGTCATCTGCTACCCATACCTCTAGCTGGGCACCAGGGGGCAGCTCACTTGCTAACACCGCCGCCACACAGTCAGCAATATTGATCTCTTCGTTATAGGCTGGGATAACTACTGACACTGAAGGAAAGCTGACAGGCAGTTCCAGATCTAGAGCTAGCCTGGGGGCTGCTGCCAGGGATTTGAGTAACCGCCCTGTAAAAACTGCGATCGCTGCACTAGAGATCAGCAGTAGCAGCCCTAAAACCTGATTCATCTACTCAGCTAGCTCAATGCGCATCAGGAGTTGACCATACTCAATCGGCTGGGCGTTCTCTACCAGAATCTCCGCAATCCTGCCACTCACTTCGGCTTCAATTGGATTCATCAATTTCATCGCTTCAATGATGCACATCGTTTGACCCTTTTTCACGGTTTCACCCACGCTCACAAAGGGCGGTTCATCTGGGGCAGCCGCTCGATAGAATGTACCAACCATGGGCGCAGTGACCTCCGCCAGCTTGCGATTAGTCACAGGTTCGCTAGGAGTTGGCACTGGTGGCGCAGCCAAGACTTCAGGGGTGACTGCACTAGGAGCAGCTACTGGCAACTTAGGAGCAGTCGAAATTACCTCACCCTTGCGGATACTCAAACGCAGATCGCCTGACTCTAGGGTAAGCTCAGCGATATCAGTATGATTGAGAATCTTAATTAATTCTCGTAATTGCTCCAGGTCAAATTCCACTAATTTTCTCGCGCTAAGTAGGCATCATCACGGGTATCGATCTTGATTTTGTCACCTCGATTGACAAATAGCGGCACCATTATGGTGGCACCAGTTTCAATGGTTGCGGGTTTAGTACCGCCAGTAGCAGTATCACCCTTCAAGCCTGGATCGGTTTCAATTACGGTCATTACTACCGTGTTGGGGAGTTCTACATCAATCACTTTCTCACCCCAGGTGACTACGCTCACTTCCATCCCTTCCTTGATATACTTCACCCGCGAGCCAATTTGCGCAGCATTGAGGGTGGCTTCTTCGTAGGTAGACATATCCATAAAGATGAAGTTGTCTCCCTCTTTGTAAGTATGCTGCATAGTGCTTTTTTCTAGGGTGGCTTGGGGCACCATTTCACCAGCGCGGAAGGTTCGCTCCAATACACTGCCAGTTTGGGTATTTTTTAGCTTGGTACGCACAAAGGCAGAACCTTTGCCTGGTTTAACATGGAGAAACTCCACTACTTTCCACACTGAACCATCAAGCTCAATCGTTACACCGGTGCGAAAGTCATTACTAGAAATCATGCTGGTCTGGATAGGTATTCGGCAGATTATTTTAGCTTAGACTATCGCGCACCCTCCAGGTGATTTTTTTTCACTTCAGAAAGACCATTCCAGCCCGATGCCAAAACTGGTGTGGTTATTCTGGGGCGATCGCTGCCACTGGATACTACTAGCCAAGCGCAATTGCGCCAAAACTCCATAGCTGGCGGCCAAACGAGTTGTACTAATTTCCTGGTTGGTACCGAGGGCTGTCCAGGTATGCCCCAAACGGAGATCAGCACTGCGGGGGGAAAGGGCAAAAACAGCTTGAAATCCCAGATCTAGACCTGAAGTTTGGCTAGAAATTGAACGGTAGCCCACTTGGGGAGCAAAATTGAAATATTCGCCCAGGGGGAGAATGTAGTAGCGCAGCCCCAAATCAAAGGCGCGATCGCTTCCCCTAAAGGTCTGACCATAGCTGGTACTTAGGCTCACAGGACTACGCCCCAGAAATAAATCTTCCAGCCCTGCCCTAAAGCCCAATTCTGAGTTGCGCGTAGTAATTTCTAGGCCCAGCTTGGTATTAAAACTAGGGTGGTGGCGGATCTCTTCCAGAAGGTTGGGCGGATCATTTAACCACCGCTGCAAGAGAGGAGAAGACTCAGGCTGAATCTGGGTTTGGGCCTCTAGGGCTGGGATCAAGGCTATGCCTACCAATCCATAAACTATGCCAGTCGAGTAGGACATTGGGCAAATAATTCCACTAAATTACCATCAGGATCGCGTAAAAAAGCCACTCTTTGCCCCCAGGGCATGACTGCTGGAGCTTGGAGGGACTCTATTCCTGAGCTTAGCAGTTGCTGATAGGTATAATCGAGATCATCGACCGCGATCGCCCAAATCAAAGCATTACCTGTAGATGGCGGCAGCATACCAAACAACTGGGTGAGCCAGGCAAGCTCATACAGACCTAGCTTAATCTGGGAATTATAGCCCACTAGGCCTCCCTGTTTAGGGGGCTGATCAAAGCTAAAACCCAACTGTTGATAAAACTGGCGCGATCGCTCTAGATCTTGCACAAACAAATTGATCGAGTCCAGTTGCATACTAAGCCACTGCTTCTTGGCGCATTTCTGCCAAAAGCTGATGTAAATCTGCCTCAGTAGCACGATATACCGCAGAGCAGAAATGACAAGTGGCTTCGGCACCGTGATCGGTTGCGATCATGTCTTCGATTTCGGCTTCACCCAGAATTTTAATTGCGCCCAGCATGCGCTGACGAGAACAGCGGCATTCAAATTTTACTTGGCGCTCCACCGGCATGATGATCAAGCCTAGATCCCCCAGCAAAGACTCCATGATTTGCTCTAGGGTCTTGCCGCCCGCCAAGAGCTCAGGCAGAGCTTGTAGGCTAGCTACGCGGCTTTCTAGCAGAGCCAAGAGCGACTCATCCCTGGCGGCTTTGGGTAAAATTTGCAGGAGCAGCCCCCCAGATACCACCACTCCAGTTTGATCGTAGGATTCGCCGAGCAGGAGAGCCGAGGGGGTTTGCTCCGAGGAAAATAAAAAATGGGCGACATCATCGCTAATATCCCCCGACACCAACTCTACGGTACTGGTGTATGGAGTGTCGTAGCCCACATCTTTCATCACATCGAGAAAGCCGTTTTTCCCGACTACTGCTGCTACTGCTTGGGAAGTGCCGCCTTCGCCAACATAAGCCAAGCCAGGATGGGTGACATAGCCCCGTACTGTGCCATCTTGACCAGCATCGGCAAACACGGTACCGATTGGGCCGTTACCGGCAAATCTCAGGTTTACCCTAGCTTGACGTTGCTTCATATTTGAAGCCAATAACAGGCTAGCAGCCATAGCTCGCCCCAGGGTAATAGCAGCGATCGGAGACATTTGATGACGGTGGGCTGCTTCACGGCTAGTTGCGGTGGTAATTACTCCCACTGCACGAATGCCACCAGTTACCGCAGTGGCGCGGATAAGTTGATCAGCCATGGCAAATTAGGAAAAATTCACTTTAATGGTAGTGCTATTGGGGAAGTGTTGTAAAAAGGAGTCATATCAAATTGCTATGGCTAGGCTACAAATTGATTGGAATGGGGTGAAGCCCCGCACCCCACTCAGGGTCAAGGTTTTAGATCACCTTAGCCCTAATAATATACAACTGCTTCAGAGGTTGCGGGGAGGAATAGCTCTGCCTTGATAAAATCTGCGCTCTAATTGTCCTAGCCCCCACCAGATCAGACCGCCGATCGCTGGGAGCAGATAACCCAAGTCATGCCAAGGAGCGGCGACCAGAGCCATACCTGAGCCAAGGGCGATGCCTAAGCGCCAGCGCTGAATATTTTGCAAGGCACCCCGACAACTTTGGCAATGGCTGGTGTGGGAATGATAGCGATCTAGGAGTTCGGTTCGGGTTTGAGCAGCAGGAAGATCTTGACCAGGAAAAGCTTGAGCTTGAAATTGATCGAGCCACTGGTGAAATTCACTCACATAGCGATCGGCAGCAGTGGGCAAATAGCAAGACTGGCTGTACCTACTCCGCTTGGCGGCTAGATAGCGCTCCTGGTGGTGCAAGAAAATTTGATCATCTTCCAAGATCGCGTTTTGACCGAGGTGGGAATACCAAGTAGGAGTTAGGCTCAAGATTAAGCGGGGCAGTTTGGCTTTAAACTTAAATGGGAAACGGGCAAATAGCCGACATTCGCCTTTACGGGTGGGGGTGGCATAAACTACGGTGAGGGTTCTGCCCAGTTGCTCACTATTAATTTCATGCCACATGAGGTTAGGCGCAACAAAATAGGTGTCTTGACGACCGAGCTTGCCCCGCCTTGGCCCTTCTGCCCAGGTACCTCGAAATCCTTGCTTGCTGGATTCGATAATTTCTAGCTCCATGGGGGCAGCGTTGGCGCGGTTGCCCACCGAGCGATGGTGGGTGAAGGGTAAATGACTGGCATCCAGCACGTTTTCTAGCAGAGTGGTGGCATCGTAGGGCAGATCCCGAAAAGTGCCAAAACAGACCCAATCGGAATCTTGGGCTTCAAGTACAGGAATGGTTGGTACCTTGACTTGGGCAGCATTTTCCGCCTCACCAGCGTAAATAAACAACAGTCCTTGGCTGGCAAAAGTAGGGTAGGAGCGCACACAGGCACGGGCAGAAAGATGACCTTTGCCCTGTTCTGGCTGCTGGGGAATGCGATCGCAGCGACCATCCCCTTGAAACGCCCAGCCATGGTAGGGGCATTCAATCAAGCCATCTTCGGCAATTCGTCCTTCAGATAACCGCGCCAGACGATGGGGACATTGATCGGCAAAGGCTCGCCATTGCTGTGCAGCTTGATCCCACCAGATCACCAGGTCGGCACCAAGCAGGGTAAAAGGGTGGGGCTGCTTAGGGTCAAGGTCAGCCAGGTAAAACACGGGATACCAAGCTTCTGCAACGGCAAATACTTGGGGATCTGCACCGCCAGGATTGAGGGCTGGCTGTATAAACTGATCGGGGGCGGATTTGACTGGATTACCGAAGGAGAGCATGGCGGCTGAGGAGGATTACGGGAACTACCAACTATTGTAAATAAATATGAAGAATTTTAGGGCGATCGCGACCAGCTAAAATGAGCGTAAAGTTTAGGGTGAGCCTGGTATGAATTCCGATCAAGTGCAGTATGAAACCTTGCTCAGTCAGTATTGCGATCAGCTAGAAGCCATCAAACTTTTACGGCAATATCGTCCCTACTTTGAGATGATTCCTAGTTTGCGCCGCCCCACTCAAAGTTTGATCTGCCTACCACTGCCGGTGGTGAAGCTGGAACAGCCCCAGGATGCCCAGCCCCATGTGGCTTTAGCCGCAGATTTAGGGCTGCTGATGTGTGATCCAGAATGGAAGATCAAGACGGGGCGGGAGATTTTTATTTTTATCCATCGCCCAGGGGAAGACTTTTCCCAGTTGCTCAGTCGCTGGCGGCAGGTGGAGATTATTTTGGGGTGCAATTATTACTGGCTGCTGCCTTGGAAGTATCAACACATCATGGCAGAGAAAGGCGAAGCCCACTACCCTCTGTTTGTTACCCTCTCCTATACACCCTCGCGAATTATCAAGGGCTTGGCGGGTTGCAGTCTGCCAACTATCTCAGTGAGTTTGAATTTGGCGGATTTGGAGTCTGAGACGTTTGATCAGTTAGAGCGATCGCTCCCTGCCGATTCTAGTTCTGACTACCAAGTGGGCGACTAACGACTAAGATATTGCAGTTTGCAAGTTAATGGGTGACAAAAGGAGTCGCAGGGTGCAGCCCCGCCATGGGTTTTAATGATTTTTCACCCGTTCGCTTCATCGACTTGTTAGGCTGCTGTCGCCAACTAACAAATTTGAAGACTGAAACTAAAGACTTTCCTCCTTATCAGACTGTTAGGACTTACGCAAAGGTGATCTAAAGCCCTAGCTTTAAGCGGGGTGTGGGTCTCTGACCTCAAATTCCCTTTTCCCAATAGTTTCCCTATCAAACTGCGTAGGTTCTGACTGTTTATGATCACTTTTGTGATTGCTACAGTCAGTGGCGCAAGGATGGAACATTTGATAAATTGGGAAAATTCTGTGAGCAAAAGATTTAGGGGACAAAAAATCGAACCCGATGAATAATAAAAAGACAACAGTATTGGTGGATTAGGGATATTATCCTAATACAATTAGGAAAGGATGAAAAGAGATTTAACCAGCAATAGACAGAAAGATTAAATTTTA
This sequence comes from Pseudanabaenaceae cyanobacterium bins.68, assembly GCA_033762795.1. GTDB lineage: Bacteria > Cyanobacteriota > Cyanobacteriia > Pseudanabaenales > Pseudanabaenaceae > JANRLH01. Next base: position 29,795 of record JANRLH010000073.1, on the reverse strand, counting down.
ATTATCAGAAAAAATCAGCCGAGATGAGAAAAGGCAGAAAGGACTAACAGGCTTTGTACCTCAGAAGATCAGGTGGATAATTGCAAGATCGAACCAGAAGGTTAGTATTCTTCTCCCAGAGCAGAAGAGACTGAAAACCCCACAACCTCGATTTCACCTACGGCTGGGTCAAGAGTAGCGATAAGATGGGAAAAATACAAAATTTAGTTGGGAGAATTGGGATGATTAGCGATCGCTTACCAAAAATTATCGCCAGCATTGGACTGATGGTGGCATTGGTCTTAGGGTTTCACCTGGAGGCTTGGGCAAATGTACAGGTAAAAATCACTGACTTGAGTTATGGAGCCTGTGCGCCGGAAGTGGCCAATAACATGGTGCTGGGGGGCGGCGTGATGCCTGCCAACTGCTTTATGGTGCATGGCAAAACCGTAAATAGCTCTGGCAAGACCGTCTACAATGCCGACGTGTTTGGGCGGATCTATGATGCCAACGGCAATGATGCCATGGCGGAACGCAACCGTCTGGGATCGATCGCCGAGATTTCACCAGGCACCCACGATTTTGACCTGATGATCAGTGTAGCAGCCGATCAGCCTGAACCACTTCAATTTAAGCAGTTCAAGGCTTCAGGGTTTACGGGCAAGGTCAGGCGCTAAAGGGTCAGGCTCTCAGGCTTGCTCTCAATCAGGTGAGCTAGATCATGGAGGAACTTAGCGGCTTGCGCCCCATAGATTACGCGGTGATCACAGGTAATATTCACTTGCATCTGGGTTTTGATACTGAAGGAGCCATCACTGCTCGCCACTACCTGGGGATGGGAGCCGCCCACTGCCAAGATCGCGCCAGTACCAGGGGGAAGAATCGCGGTGAACTGCTCTACCCCAAACATTCCCAAGTTGGAGATCGTGAAGGTGCCAGAGTTATATTCTTCGGGTTGCAGTTGCTTGGCGCGCGCCCGCTCTACTAGATCTTTCCATTGGCGCGAGAGGCTGTAGATATCGGTCTGGTCAGCTTGGGGCAGCACCGGGGTAATCAGACCGCCATCATCCATGGCTACGGCGATCGCTACATTAATCCCTGGTTTATGGACAATGCCGCGATCGCTAAAACTAGCATTGAGTAACGGATGTTTTTGCAGGGTGAGCGCCACTGCCTTGGCTAACAGGGTGCTCATGGTCACGCCCTTGGGCTTGAGTTGCTTGTAGAGGGCATCGAGGGCGGTAGTAGTGATCCGATAGCTCACCTGGAAAGTAGGGACTGCCAAGCTGGCATTCATGTTGCGGATCACAGCATTTTGCAGAGTGGTGAGGGGCTGCACTTGCTCGCTAGCGCTAGGGATTTGGGCGGGGGCGGCTTTAGGAGCGGCGATCACTTGAGCAACTGGGGTAATTACCTGGGGTGCAACTTGAGCTGGGGCAGTCGGCTGAACAGAACTCTCCACATCCTCAGCCGTAATTCTGCCATTAGGACCAGTGCCTGAGATTTTGCTCAAGTCTAGGTTGTGATCTTTGGCTAGGCGCTTGGCACGGGGAGAAGCAATTAAGCGATCGCTCTTGGTCAGGTTTGAACTGGTGAGATTCGATCCGGCAGTGACTAGTACTGGAGCCTTGGGGGCACTAGTGCTGCCATTGCTGCTGGCGGGGGTAGCTTGCGCCCGTTGCTTTGCCTCGGCAATTTCGGCCTCGGTCTCGGCGATGTAAGCAATGGCGGAACCAACGGGAGCCGCTTGACCAGCAGGCACAAGAATCACACCTAAAAAGCCTTCATAGAAGCTCTCCACGTCCATGTCTGCCTTGTCTGATTCCACAATTACTACAGTTTCACCTTTTTCTACGCGATCGCCTGGGGCCTTTTCCCAGGAGACAATTTTGCCTTCGGTCATGGTGGAGCTTAAGGCGGGCATAAAAATTTCTTGAATCATAGGAGTCGAGTCTTGACAGTAAATAAAAGGGAAATGCAGATCGCAGACATTTACAGGACTTACGCAGCCTGATTTTGGTAGTGTTGACCAAAGGGAGTTTGAGGGCGTAGCCTTACCCCCTATTTACAGATCAGGTTTTAGATCACGTTTGCGTAAGTTCTAATTTAATCTAATTCTAAGCTTTAATGTCCTCCCATGGAAGTTCAAGGGCGTTCATGTAAAAACCACCGATCTAGGTGTCTGAGGGCATGGGCATGGTCGCGGATGGATATTCCAGGTAAAGCAGCAGTACAGGGAGCGATCGCTAGTTGCTGCCAAGCGATCTCAAACAAATTTGCTTGAAGATTTTCCGCTTTTCCTTTCACCAAAAATTGCAGCATGGTGCCGTAGTGACATACCAGTTCAGCGCCAAACTTACTCTGCCACTGCTGGATTAAAGGCATAGCCTTGAGGTTATTGCCAAACCAAGGCACATAGGCAAGACTCTGCCAGCCTTGGCTAATAGGCAGGATTAATAAAGCCATCGGCTGATTGATCGGCAGATACCAGGTTTGATGGGCTGTTTGTTCTTCGATGCTGATTTTGTAGCTGGCTAGGTGCTGGGTTTCCCACTCAAATAGATACTGCTCCAAGCCGAGAAAGTCCCCAGCCATACCTGAGGGTAAATCGGGTGCCATGCCAAAATTAGTTCTGGTTTTTTCCAGTTCATTTTTTACTAGGTTTGGCACGTATTCTGCATAATTCAGTAGTTGGATCTGCTCCAATAAGTACTGGTCTAAGTCGGTCTGGGTAGTTTGGGCGGCGATCTGGAGCATCTGCTCGACTGGTTCACATTCCCATCGACTCATCAAGGCTGAGTCTTGAATGGCGGCTTCCCAGCTAGAATCATAGCCCCAGGTGGCGATCACCAGAGGATAGGCATGAGTTAGACGTTCCCGCCACCAATGCCAAGCTGCTAAATAATTGTCTAAATTTACTTCCAGAGCGATCGCTACTTGATCAGTAGTGGGCACTGGCAAGACAGTCACAGCAGCATCCTGCCATGGGCTACCTTGACGCAGTTGATTAATTGAGTCCAGGTGCATGTGGTTAGATCCCTAGGAATTTTGATCGGTAAGCAGTTGTAGGGCGGCCATATACTGCTCATCCTGTTCTGTGCCCAGTTCGGGGCGGCTGAGGTTGTGGGTAAGTTTTACTTCCAAGTCGGGTTTGATTCCCACCTTGTGAATGTCGGTGTGGTTGGGGGTTTCGTATTTAGCGATCGTTACGGCCAACCCTGCCCCATCTTCTAGCTCAAACAAAGACTGGACTAAACCCTTGCCGTAGGTGCGTGTACCCACTAGCTGGGCGCGATCATTATCATGCAAAGCGCCTGCCAGCACTTCACTTGCGCTAGCAGAGCCGCCATCGGTTAAAACTACCAGGGGCTTTTGGGTGAGAGATGCTCCAGTTGCCCTGTAGGTTTCCTGAATTCCCTGCCGATCTACGGTGTAGACGATCGCGCCTTGATCAAGCCATTCCCGCGCAATTTCTACTCCTGCCTGCAATAGTCCCCCAGGATTGCCCCTCAGATCCAGTACATAGCCTTGAGCGCCTGCACTTTCAAACTGCTGGATTACCTGCGCCATTGCCGCCGCCGCATTGCCATTAAATTGACTGAGGCGAATATAGCCAATCTTGCCCTGGTCATACTGATTTAGCTTGGCAGTGATTGGATTTACTAAAACTTGCCCCCGAATTACTTCAATTTCCAGGGTTTCAAACGGAATATTCAGGTGTTCAAGGGTCTGAATGGGGCTGCGATTTTCAGTAATCTGGGGGGCTTCCCAGGGCGGCACTTCGGTCGGCACTAGAGGTCGCAAAATCGACAAGATCACAGGTGTATTGATTTCACCGCGCAACTTTTCGGCACACTCATCTAGGGTCATCCCCGTGGTCGGTATTTGATCAATGGCAATAATTCGATCTAGCGATCGCACTCCAGCAAGTTCGGCAGGAGAACCCTCTATGGGCGTAATCACTACTAGAGATTGCAACTGAGGATCAATGGTAATTTGTAACCCCACTCCCGTTAAGCTACCCGCGGTGCTAGTAGTCATGCTGGCATATTGTTCAGGCCGCAGCAGCCGGGTAAAGGGCTCATCTAAAGTAGCCAACATCTGGTCGATCAGATCGTAGGTTTGCTCGCGGTTTTCCGGGTGAATATTAGAGAATTTCTTGCGGATTTTATACCAGTTCTGACCATTAAAACTGGGGTCGTAGTAGGAGCGATTGACTAGTTGCCAGACTTGATTGAGCAAATGCTGTTCCGCCGTCCAGTCCATAATCGCTGCCTGGGCTGGAGCTAACCCTGTGGTGAAAAGGGCTAGGCTGACTAAACTAGCTAAGCACGCTGTAATGATTGATTTGAACTTGGCTGCCATAGACTAAAGCACTTTATGGGTATGGGAATGCTGTTTGACGTTATCGGCTTCGCTTACGATCCGATCGCTATTCAGTAGGCGTTTTTTATCTAGGGAAAAGTTGAAGCCTTGATAGGTTTCGCCTAAAGGAATATGAGTTTGGGCAATGGGCTTGGCTTTGTAGGTGCGGGCAGCAGCGATCGCCCGTTCGGCAAACTGATCGGCAATCTGTAAATCTGGTTGGAGGTCAGCCACCTGGTCTGGCAGTTTGGCTTGGCAATCAGGATCTAGGACTTGGGCTAAAGTCACCGCACAGGCTAGATCGTAAGAAGTGGGAATTTGCTTAAGCAGGGCTTCGAGGCTGGCAGAGGCGATTGGCTCTAACACTCTCACCGGCTTGACTCCCCCTTCTACTTTGATGAAACAAGTAGCTACCCCCACTACTAAATAGTCGATAGGCTCAAGATCGGGAGGAAGGTAGCTCATAGTTTAGATGGATAAATAAATACTGCCAAACATCATAGCCCGCCAGATTTGGCTTCAGTGGCTGCTTGAATAAAACTTTTAAACAGGGAGGCTTGGGCAGCACAGTCGGGGGAGAGTTCGGGATGCCACTGCACTGCCACCGCCCAGGGATGACTGCTATGTTCGATCGCTTCAATCACGCCATCTTCGGCAACAGCGACCACTTGCCATGCGGGTGCGGCTAGGTCGATCGCTTGATGGTGCCAGGAGGTAACCAGGGTTTGGGCTACTCCTAGAGCTTGGGCTAACTTGCTGGGGCGGGTGATTTCGACCTGGTGTTGGGTGCAGCCAGTGGGTTCTTCTAGGCGATGGCAAAGCTCACCAAAATGGTCGGGCAAGTGCAAATATAAATTGCCCCCAAAGGCGACATTAATTACCTGTAAACCTCGGCAAATTCCTAGTAGGGGCATTTGGCGGGCGATCGCGGCCTGCGCCAAACTAATCTCCCAGCTATCCCGCTCCGCACTCACCCCATAGATGGCACTGTGGTTACTACCGCCGTAGATTTCTGGCATGATATCGCCGCCCCCTGGCAAGAGTAGACCATCCAGGACTTGCATTACCCCTTCTAGATCAGATTCTCCTGCAGGTAGTAGGATAGGAGTACCGCCTGCTGCCCGCACTGACTTGACATAGGCAGAGGGTAAATAATATTCATTCGCCTCATTCACAGGGTACATGGAAATGCCAATCTTGATGGACATGGGCTTAACTAAAAAATTCCAGAGATTGATTGCAGTTTACTTGATTTGTTTGGGGATCTGGGTGCTTGGTGCTACCAGCGCGATCGCTGCCCCCATTCAAGTGACAGAGCTACGGGAGTTGATTCAAACGGCGGAGGATCAAGCCAACCAGGGTCAAATTGACCAGATGATTGCTAATTTTCGCGAAGATGCCCAGATTACCATTTACAGCCTAGAATCTGATCCCTTGGTGATGGATCGAGCTAGTTACTATCGCAACTTGGCTAGCGTATTTCGCGCCTATCGCCACTACCGCAATCGCATGGTAATTGACCGAATCAAGATCATAGACCCTGACCATGCCCTCATTCAGGGTACGACCTACGAGCAGATCAATGACCGCGATCGCCCGATCAATGGCATTTCTAACTGGCAAGCTCAGGTGAGCAGAACTAATGGTAAATTACAGTTCACCCAAGTGGATGCCCATCTAGCTCGCGCCCAACTGACCAATTGAAATTCGCCTATGTTAGCCAAGAGAATTTTACCCTGTCTAGATGTGCATGATGGCCGTGTAGTTAAGGGCGTGAATTTTGTGAATTTGCGCGATGCCGGTGACCCAGTGGAGCTAGCTCAGGTCTATAACCAGGCGGGGGCAGATGAGTTGGTGTTTTTGGATATTTCTGCCACCCATGAGCAGCGCCGCACCATCCTGGATGTGGTCTATCGCACCGCCGAGCAGGTGTTTATTCCCCTGACTGTAGGCGGTGGCATTCGCGATCTAGAGACCATTCGGGAACTATTACGGGCAGGGGCTGACAAGATTAGCTTAAATTCGGCGGCAGTCAGTCAACCAGATTTAATTGATCGCGCCAGCGACTATTTTGGTAATCAGTGCATTGTGGTAGCGATCGATGCCAGACGGCGCACCGATCTCCAGCGTCCTGGTTGGGATGTATATGTGCGGGGCGGCAGGCAGAACACTGGCTTAGATGCGATCGCTTGGGCAAAAGAAGTTACTAGACGGGGCGCAGGAGAACTTTTAGTGACCAGCATGGATGCCGATGGCACGCAGGCGGGCTATGATCTAGCATTAACGCAGCAGATCGCAGCCCAAGTTCAAGTACCAGTGATTGCTTCTGGTGGTGCCGGCAACTGTGAGCATATTTACCAGGCTCTAAGCCGGGGGCAAGCCCAGGCAGCACTTTTAGCTTCCCTGCTGCACTACGGCCAGTTGAGTATTCGCGAAATTAAAGCTTACTTAAGCGATCGCGCCCTGGCGGTCAGGGTTGAGGGCAGTTAAGCCCAAGCTCGCAAACATTTGGGCATCTAGCTCTAGGTCGGGGTTGCTAGCAGTTAGGAGCTTTTCGCTTGAGAAAATCGAGTTAGCTCCCGCCAGAAAACATAGAGCCTGATCACTCACACTTAAGCGATCGCGCCCCGCCGATAGTCTAATCATCGCTTGAGGCAAGAAAATCCGCAAGGTGCCAATCATGCGCACCAGAACCAGGGGATCAACTGGAGGTAAGTGTCCTAGAGGCGTACCAGCGATCGGGACTAGGGCATTGACCGGCACCGAAGTGGGCACAGGGTCAAGATTAATTAGGGTATGAATCAATGCCAAGCGATCGCTTTCTGACTCACCAATGCCAACAATGCCCCCACAGCAAACTTCAATGCCGGCAGCAGCCACATTTTTAATCGTCTCCAAGCGATCGCTATAGGTGCGGGTGGAAATAATCTCAGGATAAAAAGTCGCCGAAGTATCTAAGTTATGGTTATAGGCGGTCAGCCCTGCTGCTGCTAGCTGCTGCGCCTGATCGGGGTTCAACATCCCTAAAGTCACACAGGCTTCCATTCCCAGGGCTTTTACCTCCCGTACCATTTCTAAGACTCGATCAAATTCCTGTCCCTGGGGAGCTTGCCGCCAGGCTGCCCCCATACAGAGGCGGGTTGAGCCATTGGCCTTGGCCTGCTGGGCTTGCTCTAGTACCTCTGCCACTGACACTAGGGGATAGCTTTCTAGGTCAGCCTGGTAACGAGCACTTTGGGCGCAGTATTTACAATCTTCAGGGCAGCGCCCGGATTTGATATTCGCCAGGGTGCAGAGTTGTACGCTTCCTCCTTGATGGTGCTGCCGATGAATCCCTTGAGCCTGAAACACCAGATCTAACAGGGGCTGACGGTAAATTTGCGCCACTTGCTCAAGGGCAATCACAGGATTAGGCATAGGGATTAAATAATTTATAAAAAACAGGACTTATGCGGTTAGATCACCTTAACTCGAACGAGCCTTGGGGAATAAACTTCAGGTAACATAGAACAGTACCCTGGTTTTTCCTATGAACACTCCCCTGGTAGTTGGTGCCTTAATCGTGTCAGTCTTACTGATTTTCTGGCTATTCAGTGTGCTAAAAGCCACCTTCAAAACTGCCTTGATGGTTGGCGTGGTGGTGTTTGCCCTCCAACTTTTGACTGGAGTTGGCCCTCAGGAGGTATGGGCAGAAGTAGTGAAAATCTTGGCTGGCATCCCCAAGTGGCTGCAAAACTGGGGCGGCAAGTATAAACCCAGTGAAGGAATTTTGAATTTATGGCTCTAGCCGCCAGCGATCGCGGGGATAATGCTCACTTCATCGCCATTATTTAGTGCGGTATTCTGCCCATCCAAAAAACGAATATCCTCACTATTGACATAGAAATTGACAAAGCGGCGCAGATTGCCCTGGTCATCACAAATTCTCGCCTTGATGCCAGGACAATTATGCTCTAGAGATTCCAGCATTTCCTGCACTGTAGTCCCTTCACATTCAACAGTGGCTTGGTTAGCGGTCAGAGACTGCAAAGGCGTAGGAATCAATACTTTAACGGTCATGGCGCTGTGGATAAACATTACTTATCCATTTTGCCATAGGCTTGCTTGGGTGCAGCACAGACAGACATTTTTCTTAGCGATCGCAGTTGATCGAGGGCTTTTTGTTCGGTGGCAGTAGCCTGGCTGAGTTGAGCCTGGTGCTGGCTAAGTTGCTGGTTAATTTTTTCTAACTGGTTGCGAGCGATCGCCCCTTGATCGACTAGGGCAGAAATTTGGGCTTGGCGATCGCGGCTCTGCTGCACTTGGTTTTGCGCCGCCCGGCGGTCTAGTTGGGCTTGTTTCAGGCTACTAGTAGCTTGATTTATATAGGTTTGGCAGGACTGAGCCAGTTGCCAGGATAAATAATAACTAAAAAGCATGGCTAGGAAAAAATAAGAAAATCTGGATTTCAGGCGGGGGAAGAGAATTCTCAAGCTAGGATCAGCCCTACCCAGGTAATTCATCTATACCTAACATAGGATAAGCACATGGAAAAACAAAGCTTTGGACTAATTGGCTTAGCGGTCATGGGCGAAAACCTTGCCCTCAACATTGAACGCAATGGCTTTCCGATCGCGGTCTACAATCGCAGTCGTGACAAAACCGACACCTTCATGGCTACCCGTGCCCAAGGCAAACAAGTGAAAGCCACCTACACGATCGCTGAATTTGTGGAATCCCTAGCTACCCCCCGCAAAATCATGATCATGGTAAAAGCAGGCGCTCCTGTGGATGCGGTGATTAATGAACTCAAGCCGCTTTTATCTCCAGGGGATATCATCATAGACGGCGGCAACTCCCACTTTCCAGATACTGAGCGCCGCACCCAAGAGCTAGAATCAGCCAACCTCAAATTTATCGGCATGGGGGTGAGTGGCGGCGAAGAAGGAGCCTTGAATGGGCCAAGCTTGATGCCTGGTGGCCAACCCAGTGCTTACGGCGAGATTGAAGCGATCGTCAATAAAATCGCCGCCCAGGTAGATGACGGTGCTTGTGTCACCTATATCGGCAAAGGTAGCGCTGGCCACTACGTCAAGATGGTGCATAACGGCATTGAGTATGGGGATATGCAGTTGATTGCCGAAGCCTACGATCTGCTCAAAACTGGCTTGGGCATGGGTGCCGAGGAACTGCATCACACCTTTACAGCCTGGAACCAAACGGAGCTTTCTTCTTTTCTAATTGAGATTACCGCCGATATTTTTGCCAAAAATGATCCTGAAACTGGTAAGCCCCTAGTAGATCTGATTGTGGATGCGGCGGGGCAGAAAGGCACAGGCAAATGGACAGTAGAAAGTGCCTTTGATCTGGGTGTGCCGATTCCCACCATGATCGCGGCGGTAACGGCTAGGGTGATTTCTTCCTACAAGGCTGAACGCGTAGCAGCAGCCAAAATTCTGATTTCCCAAGCTAATCCTAGCTATGGGGGCGATCGCCAAACCTTTATCGATGCGGTGCGAGATGCGCTCTATTGCTCCAAGATTTGCTCCTACGCCCAGGGCATGGCATTGCTGGCAAGGGCTTCCCAAGACTATGGCTATGGGTTGAATCTGGCAGAGATTGCCCGCATTTGGAAAGGGGGCTGCATCATTCGGGCGGGCTTCCTGGATAAGATCAAGGTGGCTTATGGTCGTAATCCTAACTTGCCCAACCTGCTAGTTGATCCTGACTTCACCCAAACGGTTTTATCTAAAGAGAATGCTTGGCGCTTAGTGGTCTCTGAGGCTGCCAAACTCGGTATTCCCATCCCCGCTTTTAGTGCATCTTTGGACTACTTCGATAGCTATCGGGCTGCCCGCCTACCCCAAAATCTTACCCAGGCGCAGCGCGACTATTTTGGCGCTCACACCTATGCCCGTGTAGACAAAGAAGGGATGTTCCATACGGAATGGACTAAGTAGACTCAGCTATTAAATACATTTACCCCTTGCTCCCATTCCATAGGGAGAAGGAAGAAAAGCCGATACGGGGGTTTGCGCCCCTGCGGTTTGACTGATCAGCACTTACGCAAACGTGACTTAAAACCTCAGATTTTGTTGGGGTGCGAGGATCCACTTGAGGACTTTGCTCTCATACTCCCTTTTTAGTTCGCAGCCCCCCTTGAAGTCCAGATTTTAGATCAGGTTTGACTAAATCCGCTCTCATTAAAATTTAATAAATCTTTGGGAATTCTAGGCTGTTTGACTAATTCAAAGTTGGTCGTGGCTAGATCGGGATTAAACTCCAGCCTGAGCCCAAACAGTTGCCCTTGATCATCTAGGTAAGGATAGAGCAAATCCTGATAACGGGCAGCGATCGCAATTTGAATTACTTGCCAACCCTGACAATAGGCTAGATCTAAACCTTGACCAATTTCTAAGATCAAGCCATCTGGGTGAGTGTGTTGCCGATACCACTGATTCTGATAGCGCTGCCAAATTCTGCCACTCTGCAAATGTACTAGATGATGATTTGCGGGGGTGAGTTCAAATAGACCATGGCGATCGCACAAATAGGCATCGGTCAAGATTAGGGCAGGAATGGGGCGGTGACATTGAGGGCAAGGGATTTCACTACCAAAATCGGGATAGAGCATAGGTTGTTACGTTTTTTGCAACCGGGAACAGTGGCAGCAATTCTAAATCTAAGCTATAGACGTTCGATGATCACGCAGATTATGACTCTAACTCATTTGTGTATTTCTAAACCTTCTCACCTGTGGCAGGCTGATCCGAGACTAGGGCAGATTCTCTTTCTCTCCTTGTTTTTGGGCTTAGGTGTAATTGGGCGAGATTGGCAAATAGATCCCCTGCGGGTGGCGATCACTTTAACTAGCGCCGTGGTTGCCCAAGGAATTTTGGCACGGGGATCTAACCACTTGAGTGCAATCATTACTGGATTGAGCCTGTGCCTATTGCTCAGAACTGATTCTAATCTGGTGATGGCATTGACAGCCGTAATCGCGATCGCCAGTAAATTCATCTTCCAAGCCAATCACAAACACTGGTTTAATCCCGCTAATTTCGGCATCATTTTTGCCTTGATTTTTCTGCCTGCTTGGGTGTCTCCTGGGCAATGGGGCAACGATCTCTGGCTGCTGCTGCTGTTTGGGGGTTTGGGTCTACTGATTAGCTCTAGGGTAAATCGCTGGGACTTGCCGATCAGTTTTTTGCTGAGTTGGGCAATGGGCAATGGTCTAAGGGACTGGTATTTGGGCTGGGGGCTAGAAGTGTGGCTACATCAGTTGTCCAGTAGTTCCCTGTTGCTATTTGCGCTGTTTATGCTCACCGATCCGCGCTCTACCCCCAACAGTCGCCCTGGCAGGATTATCTGGGCGATCGTGGTGAGTTTGGTGAGCTTGGTACTCCAGCATTATTTCTTTGTGGCGGCGGCTCCTTTCTGGGCACTATTCCTTTGCGCTCCCCTCACCCTGATCATTGATCAAATTTGGCTAGGCAAGAGATTTACCTGGCAATTCCCTGCATTCTCTACCCTTGCTTAAATATATGCGCTCCATTTTTAGTTTGCTGCTGGCTTTTAGCTTTGCCTGCTTTAGTTTTGCTCCCCCAGTTCTGGCTTTTTGCGGTTTCTATGTGGCAAAGGCAGATGCCAAACTCTATAATCAAGCTTCTCAGGTAGCGATCGCGCGGGATGGCAATCGTACCATTCTCACCATGGCGAATGATTACCAAGGTCAACCTCAAGATTTTGCCTTGGTGGTGCCAGTTCCCACGGTTTTAAAGCAAGAGCAAGTGCGGATTGGTGACCCTCAGATCATGCAGCGCCTCGATGCTTTTAGTGCACCACGGCTAGTGGAATATTTTGATGCTGATCCCTGTGCGCCAAGGATGGAACTGTACAGTTTGCAGCAAAGAAGTAATGCACCAGCAGCTAGAGCGCAACTGGACAAGGCTGAAGCCCTAGGCATAAAAGTTGAAGAGCAGTTTAGCGTGGGAGAATATGACATTGTGATTTTGAGTGCGAAAGAATCCAATGGCCTAAAAACTTGGCTAACTGAAAATGGTTATCGCTTGCCCAGAGGTGCATCAGCATTGTTACAGCCTTACATTCGCCAAGGTTTGAAGTTTTTTGTAGCAAAAGTGAATCTGAAGGAATTCGCCCAAGCCAGCATTCAGAAATTACGCCCCCTGATGATTGCCTACGAATCACCGCGATTTATGTTACCGATTCGCTTGGGTATGACCAATGCTAAGGGTAGTCAGGATTTGCTGGTCTATCTGCTCTCTCCCAAGGGCCAGGTGGAATTGGTCAACTATCGCACCGCCAAGATTCCTTCTGATCAAGAGCTTCCAATTTATGTCAAAGATAATTTCGGCGAATTTTATCGCGCCATGTTCCAAAACTCTCACCGTAAAGCGGGAAAAAGTTTAGCTTTTCTAGAATATGCCTGGGATATGGCTAACTGCGATCCCTGTGCGGCTGAACCCCTATCACGAGAGGAACTTCGCCAAGCTGGAGTATTTTGGTTAGACGAGCAAGTGGAATCTCTGCCCAATCGCCGCCGCTTTCTCCCGAATAGTAATGTGTTTATCACGCGGCTCCATATTCGCTACGATCGCGCCACTTTTCCCGAAGATTTGCAATTTAAAGAAACAAATAATCGCCAACTGTTTCAAGGTCGCTATATTTTACGCCACCCCTATCGCGGTAAGAGTACCTGTGCGGCAGATGTAGTCTATAGAAAGCAAGTGCGCGATCGCCAAGAGCGAGAAGCCGAAACCCTTGCCCAACTGACGGGCTGGAATCTTCAAGATCTGCGTCGCAAGAGCAATATCACCGAAAACAGGGCAAACAATCAACCCTTTTGGCGCAGATTTTGGCGCTAGGTTATACTCAGCCAAGCGCAGGGTAAATTTCGGGCTTGGCTCAGGCTCTACCATAGATTGCTTGTTCTGCCCCACTCAGCCAAGCGCAGGGTAAATTTCGGGCTTGGCTCAGGCTCTACCATAGATTGCTTGTTCTGCCCCACTTAGCCAAGCCCAGAGCTGGTCTCCCCAAGAGAAATGCCACCATTCATTTGGGTGCTGACAAAATCCCGCGTTACCCATTGCCTGTTTGAGCAAGTCGCGATAAAAAGCATAGATGCCGCCAGGATCTTGATCGGGGTGCTCGGCAAAAAATTGGGGATGCGATCGCGGTGAAATTTGGTCAATCTGGCTGCCAAGATCTAAGGGGTAACCTGCTAAGTCGGTTAAAGCCAAGTCTATAGCTGCGCCGGTGCTGTGGGGGGGAGGAGTAGCTAAATCCCAACTAGGCACCGCCCAAAATTGATAGACCTGTTGCCAAACTGGTTCAAGATCTAGGTCAGGGGTTAAATCCATTCCCTGCACTAAATCGGCAAAAGTGTGATCGACCATGAACTGTTGGACTTCTACTGGGCGATAGGCATCATAAACCGCAAGACCCAGTTGGTGCGATCGCAACTGGTGAATGGCAATTTCTAGTCGTTCTATCACTCCTGCCCGTAACCAAAAGGGTGAGCGCTCTCCATAGGGTGCTGCCAAGCTCTGATAGGCATGGGGTAAAACCCTGGGAATATGATCTGGAATCGGCAATAGGGGCTGATTACACTCCGCGATCGGGATCTGGGTATAGGGCTTTAGAGTCATCTCACAGGGGCTTGGGATTGCGCTTGGGGGCAGGGATCAAGTAGGCAAATACCGCCCCACCAATAAAGCCAGCTAGGTTCCGTACCACTGGCAACCATTCACTGGTGCGAGTAACTACTGGTCCTAAGCCAAAGGACACTAACAGCATTCCCCACAGGGGGGTCAAGATCAATGCCCATTTCCAGGCAAAAATTTCGCCTTCCTTGCGCGGATGTCCGGCAAAGCCAAAAATAATGCCACCCAAAATCGAAGTAACTAGGGTGAGCAGCCATTGTTCTTGGGGTAAGCCTGGCACTACAGCGCAGCCATCCTGTTCCAGGCAGCCAATAATTGCTTGCACTGAAGATAAAATCGCCTGGTCTTGTCCCTGCTCTCGCACATAAAACTGATTGCCATAGCGAGACTGCAACTCAATCCAAAAGGTACGAGGTAAGAGGGCATACACCGCATCCCCCACATTAAAATTTAAAATATTGCGACTGGTACTGTCTGCTACCAACATCACACTGCGCTCATTCAAGCCCCAATACTCTTTCACGGCGCGACCAGGGGTGCGATCAACCTGAGTAAGCACCCGCAGTTTCCAGCCAGTTTTCTGCTCAAATTGACTGAGATCTTGATCGAGTTCGGCTTCTTGGTATTGGTTTAAAAATTTGCCCAGATCGATCACATTAGTCTGGTAGTCAGGCAATAGCTCTGGCGCTTCGATCGCGTAGGCATTGCCTAAATCGAGGGATTGACTCAGGATCAGGCAGAATAGGAGCATGGCTGCTAATTTAGCCGCAGTGATCGACAAATCTCGCGATCGAGACCACAGGGCTTGAGTAGCGCGGATGAGTTTGTCAATGTGAACAGCTAAAAACATACTGATAACTTGCCTGGATTTTCATAAATCTTAACAAAATTTCCTCCAAATTAGCGAGAACTTCATTAATGTCCATAATTCAGTGGTATCCCGGTCATATTGCCAAGGCGGAAAAAGCCCTCAAGGAGCAACTCAAACTGGTAGATGTGGTGCTAGAGGTGCGGGATGCCCGAATTCCCCAGGCTAGCCATCACCCCAAAATCCACACTTGGACAGAGGGGCGCTCACATATTCTAGTATTCAATCGCATGGATATGATTCCAGAGCGGGTGCAGCAAGCTTGGCTAGATTTTTATCTGCAACAGCAACAACGGGTATATTTCACCGATGCCCAATCTGGCAAGGGCATAGCTACCCTGCTCAAGGCTACCCAGCAGGCGGGAATCCAACTCAATCAACGGCGACAAAATCGCGGGATGCTACCCAGAGCCGTGCGGGCCGTAGTCATTGGTTTTCCCAATGTGGGTAAATCAGCCCTGATCAATCGGTTACTCAAAAAACGGGTGGCAGCTAGTGCCAATCGTCCTGGAATCACGCGATCGCTGCGCTGGATTAGAATTTCTGATCAGATTGAACTTTTAGATACCCCAGGAATTTTGCCGCCCCTGCTAGAAGATCAAGACTCGGCGCTGAAATTAGCCATCTGTGACGATATTGCTGATGCTGCCTATGACAGCACTTTGGTAGCAGTTGCCCTGATCGAAATGTTGGCGGCTCAGGGGGTGAGCTTGGCGCCGCGCTATGGGATCGAGCCGCAACTGGGAGCAGGATTAGAATTTTTGACCAACTTGAGTAATCGCCAAAATCCCCAGCAGCGTGCCAGGGATCATGATCAAGTGGAACGGGTAGCCCGACAGGTACTCACTGATCTGCGCAAGGGTAAACTGGGACAAGTTGCCTTGGAGTTACCAGAGAGTTACCAGAGAGTGTTAGCCACTGCCCAGATAGGCTTCTAAAACCTGGGGCGACTGACGAATAGCTTGGGGCGTTCCCTGCGCCAGGTTTTTGCCCTCCGCCAACACCCACACTTGATCACAGAGGGACATGATCACATCCATGTTGTGTTCAATAATTAAGAAACTTAAGCCCGCTTGATTCCAGGTTTGAATATAGCCACAGATCTGCTCGATCAGGGCAGGATTAACCCCCGCCGCCGGCTCATCTAGCAGAATTAATTGGGGATCTGCCATTAAGGCTCTCGCCATTTCTAAAAGCTTGCGCTGCCCCCCCGATAGGGAACCGGCATAGCGATCGCGCATTTGGATTAAGCCCACAGTTTCAAGTAGATGCTCCGCCTTTTGTTGCAGTTGGCGTTCTTGCTGGCTGATTTGCTGAGGATACAGCCACACATTCCAAAATTTTTCGCCTACCTGATTTTGGGCAGCTAGCAGCAGATTTTCCAGCACAGTCAGACGCGATAGCACCTTAGGCACTTGGAAAGTCCGCACCAACCCCAGACGAGCGATCGCGTGGGGAGGTAAATGCTGGATGGTTCGGCCTTGAAAGGTCACAGTCCCCTGATCGGGCCGCACAAAATTAGCCAATAGGCTAAAAAAAGTACTTTTGCCAGCACCGTTGGGGCCGATTAAGCCAGTGATGCTCCCAGGCTGCACTTCAATGGCGGCATTCTGTACCGCTCTGAGACCACCAAAGGATTTGCACAGGTTATGGGCGGTTAAAATTGGCAGAGACGCGCTCATGGTTTCGGCTCCTGACTGGCAGCTAGCAGCACCAAGTTATCCCGATGCACTACCGTAGTTTGGCGATCGCTGCCTAGCTTGTGGCTAATATTTTGGGAATGGTTTCCCATGATCGCTTTGATCTCTTCACTGCTAAAGTTACTGATGCCCCGCCCAAATTCTTGCTGGTTTTGATCTACCAGGCTGACCGTATCTTCTGGGTCAAATTTGCCCTCCACTGCCACAATGCCGGCTGGCAGAAGCGATCGCCCCCCAGATTTGAGGGCATGGACAGCACCAGGATCTAGAATTAGCTTCCCCATAATCAAACTATGGTCGATAATCCAGCGTTTGCGGGCATTTAAGGCTTGGGGCTGAGCGGCAAATTGAGTACCAATGCTCTCGCCTGCCAAAATCCGCAGAATCAACTCAGGCTGATCTCCCCTGGTAATGGCAGTGCGTACCCCCGCCCGCGAAGCAATCTTAGCGGCACTGAGCTTAGTGGTCATCCCCCCTGTCCCCCAGGCTGTAGGACTAGAGGTAGCGATCGCTAAAGTGTCAATCTGATCGTAATCCACTTGAATAATTGGCTCCGCTTCAGGATGTTGGCGGGGATCAGCGGAATAGAGCCGATCAATATCCGTAAGCAGAAACAACCAACTAGCTTCAGTTAAACTAGCCACCAGTGCCGAAAGGGTATCATTATCCCCAAATTTCAGCTCTTCTACCGCTACCGTGTCATTTTCATTAATAATCGGCACTACCTGTAGCTCTAGCAGGGTCTGGAGCGTAGCATAAACATTGCGGTAATTTTGACGATCGATCAAGTTGGCACGGGTGAGCAGAATCTGGGCGACAGGCTGATGCAAAGCCGCAAAAAAATCATCATAAATTCGGATTAACCGCCCCTGACCAACGGCTGCCACTGCCTGCTTGAGGGCGAGTTTTTGGGGGCGTTCAGCCATGCCGAGCCGCGTGCAACCCACCCCCACCGCCCCAGAAGATACCAGCAATACTTGATATCCCTGTCGCCGCAACTGCACAATCACTTCTACCAGGCGCGCGATCGCGCTGAGATTGAGGTCGCCTGTTTGGGGTTTAGTCAGGCTAGAAGTACCGATTTTGATTACAAGGGTGGATGCCATGGGGTGGATACTATTTGCCTAGCAAGTAATCAGAATGCTACTGTACAAGAAGGTTGTCTAGTTGTTCAAGCGCTAAATTCAATCTTTATGGTGATTTGCCGAAACGTTGTTGAAGAATTAGTGATCGAAGAAGCCAATCTGCAACTAGAGCGGTTGAGCAAGCATGTCCAAGAACAACTGCGGCTAGCGGATATAGTCTGTCAGGTGTTGAACCACCTGCCCACCATGTATGCTACCAATCATCGGGGCTGGATCAAACAGCGCTCCAAGGCCAAAGACGAGTATGGCAAGCAAATCAATGTACTGGTGCAACAGGCGATCGTCACCATGAGTAACTCGCCCCTGCGGAATGTGGAGCCTCTACCCCTCCAAGTTTTAGCCAGTCCAGAGCGATCGCTAGACCGGCTGCAGAAAATTATCCGTAAAACCAACCTCACCTGGGCAGATATCCCCAATGCTGTGATTGGCGCGATCGTTACTGCCTACCAGAGTGGCCATGTGGCATCAGAACCCCAGTCCCCCAGTCGTACTCCCCAAAGCGCGGCAGCTAAGAGTATCAAATCCTATTTGCAGCGCCATGCTCGCAAGGATGAGCCGAAAATTAAGGCGAAAGAGATCAAAGATGAGTTTGAACAAGAATTTCAGCGTTATATGCTGCGAGCCAACTGTGGTTTTGTGAATGTGCTGGAAGGGCTGGTACTTGAAGCCTGCGATCGCCAAATTCAACGGCTTGACCCCAGCTACACTCGCCCAATCAGCCTAGAAGAAGTAGCAGCCTATGCCCTCAATCGCTTACCGCCCCTCTATGCCACCAGCGAACATGGCTATCGGGAACTGCGCCTGCGGGTAAAAAACGAACTCAAAGCCGATGTGATCGAGAAAATTCGCGAAGGGATCATCAAGCTCACCCAGTCACCCATGCGGAAGTTTTTGCCGCCGCCCTTTGAAAAAATTGATCATCAAAGAGATGAAGCGATCGCCCAGCTACAAACCATTCTCCAAGAGCCAGAACTCACCTGGGAAGGTTTGCCCGAACAAATCGCCGATATTCTCCGCCAAACGAGGGAGGGCAATCAAGTTTGGTTTCTGCGGGTGCGAGCCGAACGGGGGGCAGTTAGTTAAGACTTGATATTCTCAGGACTTACGCAGTTTGATAAGGGAACTATTGGAAAAAGCGAGTTTGAGGGCAGAGCTCTGAAGTGGAGCCCCACACCCCACTTAAAGCCAGGGCTTTAGATCACCTTTGCGTAAGTCCTAACTCTATGGTTATACTTAATCTAATTTGGCAAATCTGTTATGAAGTCAATTAGTCCTGTAGTTCATAGCGATTCCGATATTCTAGGAGGAACTCCTGTGTTTGTTGGGACGCGCGTTCCGGTGAAAACTCTACTCGATTATCTTGAAGCTGGAGACTCGTTAGAAGTATTTTTAGACCATTTTCCCAGTGTTAGCCATTCACAAGTGATTGCAGCCCTTGAACTAGCCAAGGAAATGCTGATAGCACATGCGAATCTTGCTTGACGAGTGCGCCCCGCGACCCTTGAAGCGTGAACTTCCGGAATACGATATCCGTACAGTGGTTGAGATGGGATGGTCAGGAAAAAAGAATGGTGAATTGTTAAGGCTTATGAGTCAAGAGGGCTTCACGACTCTACTGACTACCGATCAAAATTTGCGATATCAACAAAACTTGCAGCAAGCTGGAGTAGCAGTTGTTGTTCTTGTCGCATCAAGCAATAGGCTCCCTGATCTACTGCCCCTAATGTCAAAGGCACGTAGCGTGTTGAATTCAATTACTTCGGGGGAGGTCGTTGAAATTGAAGGCTCTTGACAGTTGGCTATACAGCGCCGTATAACAAATCACTGCACCCGACCGTATGATAAAGTAATCATAATAATCTAAAGTCAATGACGGCGGGTGATTTCAACCCATACCAAAATAAGTGAAATTTGGACTATATGCTGGAAATATTGGCACAGGTAGGGATTGGGTTAGGCGCGATCGCGATCGCTGAAATTATTCGAGATTGCTATCATTTGGCAGGGCACCATTGGCAGCCGCTCCAAGCCTGGCATACCCTCCACCACAAGGTCTATCGTCCCGATTTAACTGTCACTAGCACTGAAACCTATCGCAAAGCAGAATGGTACAATGATGTCCCTGAAGCCACGGTGATGGTATTAGTAACTGGAGTTTTAGCCTGGTTGAGCCAAGAACTAAGCTGGACTTGCTGGCTAGGGTGTATTTACAGTGTTGGCTTTTGGTCTACTAGCCTAGCCCGTGCCAATGGTTTTTGGCTATTCACCGACTTTAGTCACAAGCCTGGCACCCTTACTCAACTACCTGCAAGTTGGCTAGTCAATCGCACCTACCACTGGCGGCATCACTTCGATCAAGCTAACGCCTACTATTCTGGAACTTTCACTTTGGTAGACAAAATTCTCGGCACTGCCCTCTCCCTCAAGGGCAAAACCATTGCGGTCACAGGTGCTAACGGCAGTCTGGGGCGATCGCTACTCCAGCAACTGCAACAAAAGGGTGCCAAGGTAATCGCCATCACTAGCTCTGTGACTGCTGCTGATCCCAAGTTGGAAACCTGGCAATGGCAGGTAGGGCAAGAAGCTAAGTGGCAAGCAGAACTGGCGAAAGTAGATATTTTGATTCTCAACCACGGCATCAATGTGTTGAGCGATCGCTCGCCTGAGGCAATTCAGCAATCCTTTGAGGTCAATGCTCTTTCTACCTGGCGCTGGCTGGAGCTATTTTTTGCCACTGTGACTGAATCTAAACACAAAGCCCTTAAGGAAGTCTGGATCAATACCTCCGAAGCCGAAGTCAACCCTGCCTTTAGTCCGCTCTATGAGCTTTCAAAACGTACCATTGGCGATCTAGTTACCCTTCGCAGCCTGGATGCACCTTGTATAGTGCGCAAGTTAATTCTAGGGCCCTTTAAGAGTGGCTTGAACCCGATTGGCATCATGTCCGCCAACTGGGTAGCCTGGGCAGTGGTGGCGCTAGCCCAGCGAGATTTTCGCCATATTATCGTCACCGTCAATCCTTTTACCTATATTTTTTATCCGCTCAAGGAGTTCACCCGATCGCTCTACTTTCGGTTATTTAGCCGAGCCAGCCACCATGACGCCTGAACTAAATCAACAGATCTGTCAGTTTATTCGCCAACTTGGACAACAAGCCAAGCAGTTACGCACTCAAGGCTTAAAGGTGACCGCCAAGGGAGTAAATGACTATGTTACCGATGTAGATTGTCTGCTCGATCAACAATTCAGCCAGCAATTTCAGCAATGGTTTCCCCAAGATGGGGTGATCAGCGAAGAGAATGCGGCTTCTTTAGGACTATGGCAACAGCAACTGCCGCGCTACTGGCTAATTGATCCGATCGATGGCACCAGTGATTTTATTGAAGGGGGCGACTCCTATTCAGTGATGGTGGGATTGTTAGATCAAGGACAACCGGTAATGGGCTGGGTTTATGCTCCAGAGGGCGATCGCTTATATTTTGGTGGCACGCTGCTGGGTAATTTATATGTGCAAATAGGGGAACAGCCACCCCAGGTGCTAGATTTTCAAGCCCCGATCACGAGCTTAGGGAAAGTGATCTTAAGTGACAAAGATCAAGCTAAATTTGGTGATTTAATCCAACTGGTGATTCCTGGGGCAGAATACTACAGTGTAGGCAGTTTTGGGCTCAAGGTCATCGAAGTGATCATGGCAAAAGCTGATGCCTACCTCTACCTCAATCGCCGTGTCAAGCTATGGGATACAGTGGCTCCCCTGGCCTTTGCCAAGTTGGCAGGGCTGCTCTACTGGGATCTAGATGGCACTACCTTGGGATTTGAGCCGTCTTTGATTCAACCCCAAACTCTCGCTCACCTTCAAGATGTGATCATTGGCTGGCCTGGGTTTGTCCAAACCGTGCAACCAGCGATCGCTACTCAATTACGTCCGCTTTTGCCTAGCCAAATTATTTAGCAACCATTTTAGTATGACCGACTGGCTCGAACATAGTGTACAAGTAGATGTGCAGCAAAATATTACCCAGGTATGGAATCTCTGGTCTGACCTAGAGCAGATGCCGCGCTGGATGAAATGGATCGAGTCAGTGCAGATTGATCCTGTGAATCCGGAAAACTCCAATTGGCTCCTAGGGACAGGGGGATTCACTTTTACCTGGAAGTCTCGCATTCTCAAAAAAATCACCTATCAGATCATTCAATGGGAATCGATTGATGGTCTGCCCAATCGCGGTGCTATTAGATTCTATGGCAGAGCCGATGGTACTAGCAGCGTCAAGCTATCGGTGGCTTACAGTATCCCAGGGGTAATTGGTCAACTGATGGATAATCTATTTTTAGGGCAAATCGTTGAATCCACGCTCAAAGCTGATTTAGAGAGATTTAAGGCGATCGCTGAAGAGATTCAAATTTAGTCCAGATGGGATGATTCCTTCTGATATGGGCTATTCCAGTAACCCTTCCAACCGCAGTCGTAATCTGTCCAACTGTTCAGCCGAAAACTCGCTCTCAGGCTCTTCGACCCTGGCTCTATTAGGTTGCCAGTCTGTCTGTTCTAGGTTCTGCTCTGGGGGCAGCACTAGGTCTGTAGGACTAA
Organism: Pseudanabaenaceae cyanobacterium bins.68; assembly: GCA_033762795.1. Taxonomy (GTDB): domain Bacteria; phylum Cyanobacteriota; class Cyanobacteriia; order Pseudanabaenales; family Pseudanabaenaceae; genus JANRLH01. The sequence goes on along the minus strand of JANRLH010000073.1, from coordinate 7,485 downwards.
TCACCAGAAGGGACAGATTTGATTCCAGACAGAACTGGCGCAATTCGGTTTCGGAGATCCGCTCAATTTTGGGTTCAGGAAAATCTTGGGCTTCCAGCATCACACTGTAGCGTAGGGCATCATCTTCTTGATCAAAAGCAATTACCGTATTTTTGCCGCCCTCGTAGCGAGCATAGATGCCTTCGTTGTCAGTACCGCTGTTATAGAGCAGAATCCACATACATTTATTTCCCCATAATTATTTCACGATTTTCACAACTTTTTAGGACTTACGCCGTTTGGTAGAGGAAGTGCTGGAAAAAGGGATTCTGAGGACAAAGCCCCACACCCTAATTAAATCTGAGGGTTTAAGTCACGTTTGCGTAAGTCCTAAACTGGGAAGACAGAGTAATCTTAATGAATAGACTCTGATTTTAAAACAGATTGGACAGTTTGTAATAGTTCCTGCTCCAGATAAGGCTTGGTGAGATAGGAAGTCGCCCCTAGCAGTTTGGCAATCTCGCGATGTTTCTGCCCACTGCGAGAGGTGAGCATGATCACGGGCAAGGTAGAAGTATTTGACTGCTTGCGACAGGTAGCTAAAAATTCAAATCCGTTCATTTGTGGCATTTCCACATCACAGAATACTGCTGCCACATTTGGCACTTTATCTAGCTGTTCTAGACCTTCGCGGCCATCCCCAGCCTGGACGACCTGGTAGCCTGACTTTTGCAAGGTTAGCACTAAAGTTTGACGGGCAGTCAGGGAATCATCGATCACCAAAATGGTGGGCTGCTCTATCACTCCAGTCACGCTTCTGGCTACGGGATTGTATTGGCGAGTTTCTGAATGTAGCCACTTGGCTACGATCGCTGCTCCATCAATCACAGGCACTAGGCTACCATCTGCCACAATCGTACAGCCATAGAGATAGCTGGGCGCTGGGATAATTTTGCTAAAGGGTTTAATTACCAGTTCTTGCTCAGTGACAATATAATCTACGGGAATGCCAATCACTTGGTTACCACTGGCAATTAGCATCACAGGTGTGCCGCTCTCTTCGGGCAGTAACATTTCCCCTAGGAGGGCGAGGTTGCGCTTGGGCAAAGGATAATGTTCTGACCAGTTGGAAGTGGGAATTATGGGAATCAGTTGGTCTTGAAGACGATAGAATAGCTGACCCTGTAGGGTTTGCAGTTGCTGATCACTGGCAGTGACAATACTCACCAGGCTATCTACAGGCAGGGCAAAGAAGTTGTTGTCTACGCTAAAAATCAAGAGTTTAGCGATCGTCAAGGTCAGGGGCAAGCGAATCGTAAAAGTAGTGCCAATCCCAACTTGAGAGTTGATTGTCACGGTGCCTTTCAGGGATTTTACCTGTTCTGCTACCGTAGATAGGCCGACCCCGCGCCCCGAGATTTCACTCACCTGATCGGCAGTGGAAAAATCTGGTTGGAATAGCAGGCTGTAGATTTGCTCTTGGTTAATTTGGCTAGCTTCTGTAGGAGAGAGCAGACCTGTAGCGATCGCTTTAGCTTTCACTCTCTCTGGATCAATGCCTCTACCATCATCACGCACTTCGATAAAAGTCTGGTTCCCCCGGTGATAGGCTTTAATCTCGATGGTGGCAGTTTCTGGTTTGCCAGCTAGGCGGCGCACGGCAGGTAGATCCGCCCCATGGTCAAAGGCATTGCGAATCAAATGCACAAGAGGATCATAGAGTTTTTCTAGGGTGGCTTTATCAATTAGGGTGCTAGTACCAAGCATTTTCAACTCTACGGGCTTTTGGTATTTGCTGGAGAGATCTCGCACCATGCGCGGGAAGCGATTGAGAATGTCATTGAGGGGAATCATCCGCGACCAGAGGAGGTCACTGCGTACTTGCTTCAGGGTCTGTTGTTTTTTACGCTGGGTAGATTGCACCTGCTGGGTGAGCAGGGTCATGTCGCGCATCCCTTCATTCATTTGCAGGACTTCTTCTAATCCTTCTCGAACTAGAGAATATAGTCCAGTATAAGAATCCATTAACAAGGGATCAAGTTCTCGATCAGCTAACCTACTGGTGGTACGCACACTCACCTTTTGGCTCTTATCCATCCATTCTTCTAGGCCTTTGGTAATGCGTTCAAAATCACTAAATCGCTTCTGTAATTGTTCGATTCGCTTTTGCAGTTGCTGAATATGTAGCAGAGTGCTGTTCTCTTGGGTGACTAGCTCGCCTGTGAGATTGCTGAGGCGATCCAGTCTTTTTAGATCTACCCGCACAGTCTCTAGCATATAGGGCGCTGCTACAGCATCAGGGCTGGGCTTGGGAGGAAGCGGCTCAGCGTCAAAGAAAGTACCTAAACTATTGTGATCTTGAGCGATCGCTGCACTTGGCGTAATGGTGTCAATTTCTTCTACTCCAGGATCAGTCTGGGTAAATAGCGGAAAGCTAGATGCTGAGATATCTTCAGGGAGATCTTCAAATAACTGGAAACCAGGCTCTGAAATATCTTCAGGGAGATCTTCAAATAACTGGAAACCAGGCTCTGAAATATCTTCAGGGAGGTCTTCAAATAGCTGGAAACTGGCTTCTGAAATATCTTCAGGTGCATCTTCAAATAACTGGAAGCTTGGTACTGGCCTATCTTCAGGTGCATCTTCAAATAACTGGAAGCTTGGTACTGGCCTATCTTCAGGTGCATCTTCAAATAATTCCAAAAGGTCAGGCGATCGCCGTTCTTGATCATCTAAGTTAAAGTTCAAGTAATCATTTGCCTGGGTCAATTCTCGGTTGGCATCTTCAGCCAGATTCAGATCGGCGTAGTCCTCTATTAGTGCTCTATCCTCAGCGATCGCGTTACCAAATATGTCTTCTAGGGATTCCTGATGTGCGTAAGTAACCGATTGTAAGCCCACCGCCGATTCAGCTAAAAATAGCAATAGCTCTGGACTAGGCCTACCACCTTCAGCCCGATCACCTTCGAGCACTTGAGTTTGCGCAGTTTTGAAATTATCAATAATCACCTGACCTAGCTCTAGGATATTAACTTGAGCATCTCGATCTAGGGCGTTGATGGCAGTGGTAGCGATCGCTTTGAAGCCAGGTAGATTAAATAGTTCGCCGAGACCACCAAATACCTCAGCTTGGGCATGAAACTCGCCGCGGACTTCCTCGTGATCTGCATTCGCCAACACCTGTTCTAGGCGGGCAATTCCTTGGGCTACATCCCCTTCAAAGATGGTTTTAACTATATCTATGCCTAATTCTGCGGAGGTGGGTAGTTCCATATCATCGGCAGCGCCGACACCCAAAAACGCCGTAAGCACCTCAAATACAGGTGCAGATTCTTCTACCAAGCCCAGATCATAACTACCAGTCTGAATTTGAGCTAGGGTAGCAGTACGGAGCAAATCGAATCCCTGGAAGAGTAAATTCTCAAAATCTGGGTCTAATTCCGCTTCGTGGCGATAGAGACCACGGAATACATCTTCTAATCGATGGGCAATGGTAGCAATGCCCTCTAGCTCCACACTGGCAGCACCACCTTTAATGGAATGGGCGGCCCGCATCATCTGATGGATATTGGCGACGCTGCGATCTTGCCTGAGCGAGAGTAATCCCTCTTCAATTGTCTGGAGAAAATCTAGGGATTCCTGCCGAAAAAATTGATAGGCTTGGTCACGAATCTGGGGATCTACTTTACTCATGGTGGTTTTACACTTTGAATTGAGCCACGCTAGTTTGTAACTTTTCGGCTACCGCTTTTAAGTCACTAAAAGATTCAGCTACCTGCTCGGTCTGTTTGGAGGCTTGGGTAGCGATCGCTGATACGGTCTGAATTTTAGTACTTACGTTAGTAGAGGTCTGGGCTTGGACAGTGGCAGCCCTGGCAATTTCCTGCACCAGTTGGTTAACTTGGCTATTCATGGTGGTAATCAAGCTGAGCTGTTCGCGGGACTGCTCTACTAGCTTAGTACCTGCGCTCACCTGGGCGGTACTGGTTTCCATGGCCTGCACTACCTTTTGAATCTGAGATTGAATCTCTTCGACTAAAAAGCGAATCTCATTGGTGGCAGTAGCCGATCGCTGGGCCAAGGCTCTAACTTCATTCGCTACTACGCCAAAGCCTTCTCCTTCTTCACCCGCTCGGGCAGCTTCAATCGAGGCATTGAGGGCGAGCAGGTTAGTCTGTGCCGCAAAACCGCCGATGAGTTTGACTACTTTAGAGATTTTTTGGGAAGCTTGATCTAGCTGTTTTACCTGGTCTACTGCTTCAGTTACAGTGTCTTGAATGGCGCTAATCCCGGCTACGGTTTTGTTCATGGCTGCATCCCCAGCTTTTACTACCTGATTTGCTTGGATCATAGCCTGAGCAGCTTGTTCGGCACGGTTTTCTACCCCCTTGATCGAGCTAGTCATCACTTGGATTTGTTCTAGGGCTTCTCTAATGGCTTCAGCTTGTTGGAGAGCTTCTTGAGCTACAACTTTTACCGTCTCTTCGCTGTCTTGGGTATTGGCTGCCACTGCTTGAGAGGCAGATTTTACCTGGGCGACGATGCCGCGCAAACTTCTAATCAAAGAGTTATAAGAGTCAGCGATCGTGCCTAATTCGTCTTCGGTCACATTTGCCCGCACTGTGAGATCGCCCCTACTCACTGGATCTACTTCAATTAATAGTTCTAGAGCTCGCCGTTGCAGCGACTCTTTTTCTTGACGCTGTTGGTCAGCTCTAGCATCCGCCTCTGATCTAGCCTCTCGCCGAGCTATTTCTAAGCGTTCGACAAACTGAGATTGCTCGATCGCAGTACCAGTCTGAGTTGCCAACTGGGATAAAAAACTCACCTCTGAAGCTTGCCAGAGATGGGTAGATTGGCAATGGTGGGCGACCAAGAGACCGAATAGATCCTGCCCCTGCACAATTGGAGTCACCAGATTAGATTTTACTTTTAGCCGATTGAGTAAAGCCATGTGATCAGGATGATAGCCCGGTTCTGTCACATCATTAGTAGGCACAACTCGCCCTTTTTTATAGGCTTCCATGGTCTCAGTAGGAATACAGGGATCGCCCATCAAGTCTTCTACTGCCCTGGGTAAACCTGGCAACACTGCTTCATGGGAAATGTAGCCACTAAAGTCAGGGTTGAATCGATAGATCACCACGCGATCGCATTGCAAAGCTGCCTGGGCTTCATTCACAATCCTGGTGCAGATCAAGTCTAAGTCTAGGGTTTCTCTAATCTTGAGCGCGATCGTGGTAAGCAGGCTAGCCCTTTCAGTTTCTTGTTTTTGCGCTTCTAGCAAGTTCTCGATTTGCCCTGCCATCAGGTTGATGTTTGTACCTAGTTGAGCCAGTTCGTCGGCACCCTCTACTCCTAGTCGCGTATCTAGATCCCCTTGACCGATCTTGACTACAGCTGCTGCTGCTGCTGCTACTGGTCTAGTAGCTCGATTCGCAATTAAGGCGGCTAAAATCCCTGCTGCCACTGCCGCCATAGCCGTACCCACAGAAACAGAAGTTAAGAGTTCCCGTTGCGCCGCCAGGGCAATCTCTGTAGGCAAATACAGGGCAACCGTCCAATTCAAGTTGGGCAACCCTTTAAGCTCTGTGGATTTAACATAGGCAACCACTTGATCTTGTCCGTCAATGGTGGCAACCCGAGCTTGAGCCTCTGGTGTTGCTGGTGACTGCTCCAAGAAGGGCAACTTTGCTACAGCATTCTTATCAAAATCTTCAGGGTCAGATGCACTAAAAACTTTATTTTCTCTGGGTTCAATCAGAATAAATTTCTGACCGCCGGCTTCTGCAAGTTCAGCTACCTCAGCCACTTTTTCTAATGGAATGCGAGTACGAATCACCCCGCTAGTAATTCCAGCCACCTTGACTGGGGCAGCGGCGAATAGTGAAAATTTACCAGTAATTTTAGAAAATCGAGGGTAACCAATTACCGGTTGATCATTCTTCAAAACATCGAGGAAATAGTCGATCTCTTGCTTTTTGAAGTTAAAGCTTCTCTCGGTCTTGCTGGTGGTATTGTCAAACTTAATGCTGCCATCCAGGTTGATTACTGCAATGTTGTTGTAAACCCCATAGGTAGTGATGAATCGTTCTAGCACATTTGCCTTCCTCTGCTCGGAAATCTTGAGGCTGGGATCGGTAAATAGCTCAAAGCTAGCTAGGGTCTGAATGTCACCATAGCGCTCAAACATGAAGCGATTAAGTTTATCACTCAGTTCCTTAACCCCTTCCTTTTCTCTTTCCAAAGCTTGTTGGAGAATACTCTCACTCACTACGTTATAGGTGATCGCACCTACGACAACCACGGGTAAAGTGCCAAGCAAAATCCCCAAAATAGTGGCTTTGGTACCAAGCGATCGCTTTTGCCACCAGTTCAGTTTGGGCTGAGATGGGAGATTATGAGCCGATAAAGCCGCCTGACTTCCCTGATTTAGTACAGGTTGTAAGGCTTTGAGATTTTTAGATGAAGGCTTATTTTCGAGCAACATGAATTTTCTCCTAAACCTTAAACTGAGATACACTGGCCTGCAGTTCTTGGGCTACCTTCAGCAGTTCTGAAAAAGAACTCGCCACCTGCTCTGATTGCTGGGATGCCGAAGTAGCGATCGCTGCCACATTTTGCATAGATAGACCCACCTTGTTGGAAGTTTTCGCCTGGGCAACCGCTGCCTTAGAAATATCTTGAATCAGTTGATTAACTAACTCACTGGCTTGAGACACCTGCACTAGCTTGGCACGGGACTCTTCTACCAGTTGCGTACCTGCCACTACCTGCTCGGTACCTGCTTCCATTGCCCCTACCACCTCGTTGGTCTGCACTTGAATCTCAGTCACCAGTTGTTCAATTTCGGCGGTTGCTGCGGCCGACTGCTCCGCTAGATCTCGCACTTCTTCGGCGACCACACTAAAGCCGCGCCCCTGTTCACCTGCTCTGGCTGCCTCGATCGCAGCATTTAGAGCCAGCATATTGGTCTGAGTCGCAAAACCACTAATCAGGTTGACCACGCGAGAAATCTTTTGGGAAGCTTCCCCTAGGCGTTTTACCTTTTTGGCAGTCTCCGATACGGTTTCGCGAATAGTAGAAATACCTTCTACAGTACGGTTCATGGCATCATCTCCCTCTCTGGCCGCAAGAGTGGCGATCGCTACCTGTTCTTCTGCTTGTTTGGCGCGCACTTCTACCCCACGACTCGATTGAGCTAGAGCCTTAATCTGGTTAAGGGCTTGATTGATCGATTCTACCTGGCTAATTGATTCACTAGCTACGGTTTTCACTGCCTGCTCGTTTTCACCTGCCGTATTGGATACCGCTTGGGATGCACCCTGCACCTCGGTTACTAGCTTTCTTAAACTGCGAATAATCGCGTTATAGGAGTCAGCGATCGTGCCCACTTCATCCGCAGTTACATCTGCCCGCACGGTCAAGTCGCCTCTACTCACAGGGTCTACTTGAATCAGCAGTTCTAGCGCTCGCCGTTGGAGTAATTCTTTTTCTTGGCGTTGC